>NZ_LWGF01000502.1:0-14264 GCF_001635355.1 Oleiphilus sp. HI0125 | reverse complement strand
ACGTTCAGCGTAATTTTAGGCACGGCGATATCTATAGGCGTTGGCTCGATGGCCAAGTCATTTTTAGGCATTGGCCGATTAAGCATTGGCTCAACGGGAGGCTGCTCTATCAATTCAGGCTCGTCTGGTTTGGCGCGTTCTCGCAGTTGAAGGTCACTATCTTGTTCAACAAACAAAAAGCTCAAATCGACAGACTGATCCGCCACTTGCTCTTGCTTAAAATCTGGCGACGGAACACCCGACAAAATACTAAAAATGATGGTTGAGGCGACTAATGCCAAAGGCATCAAGAACGCATAACGCGCATAACGACTTTCGAGGGACAATACCGACACGGACGCTGCCACCTACTTCGACTTCGTTGCGACGGTATACGGCACACCGGCCTGACGGATTTGGTCGATCAAGGCAACTAAGCTACCTGTGCTTGACGCCTCATCCGCTTGCACAACCACACTGACATCAGCTTGTTCGGTTTTCATACGCTCAAGCGCTGGACGGATCATACGCACATCCACCACCTTGCGGTCTAACCAAATTTCCTCACGATCCGACAAGGCAATCAAAACAGCGGTTTTAGTTTGCGTATCACTAGTGGACGCAACAGGGCGCTCGATCTCGATACCCGATTCACGAACGAAAGAGGTAGAAACAATAAAAAAGATCAGCATGATAAACACAATGTCGAGCATCGGTGTCATATTCACTTCTGCCTCTTCTTGCTGCTCTCCAATGAGTATTCGTTGACGCATTCTGTATTCCTAATTTAAACGGCATGTTAGCCATTCACTGAAAGTGCTTGTTTTTGCTTCTGCAAAAAACGGGTCTCAGCGGTAACGACACGCTGTAAGCGACCATGAAAAATCAAACCAATTACCGCAACCGCCATCCCCGTCATCGTAGGAAAGGTTGCACTTGCTACACCAGACGCCATCAAACGTGGATTTGCCGTACCATAAACCGCCAAGCTATCAAACAGCTGAATCATGCCGGTAACCGTGCCAAGTAGTCCAAGTAAAGGGCATAAACCAATAATGGTTTTAAGCAAGGACATAGAACTATTCAGCTCGATCTGTGCATCGCAGATTTTGCTTAACACCAGACGCCAGTTCTGCTGCTCGTCTATAGAAGCACATAAACTGCGTTTTACACCACGGTATGCGGTAAACACAAATAGAAAGCGCTCGGCCAGAATCAGTAACATCAAAAAGGTCATGCCAAGAATGGCGTATAGCACCCATCCACCAGACTGAAAAAAGAAGCCTAGCTCTAAGATCCATTCATCAATGCTTAGTAGCATCGCTTGCCTCTCGCTTTATGCTGCTTTTGAATCTATTTGGTTCAGAGAACCAAGAGCGCCAAAACTCTTCTGCTGAAGAATCTGAATAATACGGCGACTGCGCGAAGTTAATACGCTGTGTGCGAACAAAATAGGCACAGCGACCACCAAACCAAGCACGGTCGTCATCAAGGCTTGCGAAATACCAGAAGCCATTAGTTTTGGATCACTCGTTCCGAACACAGAAATACTTTGGAAGGTTGCGATCATACCTACAACCGTACCAAGCAGCCCCAATAATGGCGCAACGGCGGCAAGTAATTTCAAAAAGCTTTGGCCTTGTTCGAGGTTTGCTAATTCTGCCATCACTGCTTCATCAACTTTTAGCTCAAGCGCGTCATTGTCATTCTCTACATCGGCAGATTTAACTGCATGCAATACGCGACCTAGGGGGTTGTCCTGTCGTAGGTCTTGAGACTGTAATTGTTTGCGTACGCCTAACTCAGCCTTAAGCAATTTCAATAGCTGGTATAGGCCTATCAATAAACCAATCAAGCCAAGCGCAATAATGATGTAGCCAATGTTCCCGCCTTGTGCAATACGCTCTTGAAGCGTTGGCTCGCGGTCAAGCAATGCAAACAATTCGCCGCGCGTTGGATCAATTAACAGTGTGGTAGGGATTGCAGTATCCAATTGCGGAATCTGCGAAAACGTCTCTGAAGGTTGGGTCGGTAGTTCGCTCAATTGTTGCTTGCTAAGATCCCAAGCTAGGTAATTACCTCGCTCATCCATCGCACTAAAGGTACCGATACGAAGCACTTGCTTAGGGGAAGTTTTTCCATCCAATGCAACAACGGGAAGATCTAATAATTCAATCTTCCCTGATTCAACAATTTCACTTTCAAAACTACTGAATAAGGCTTGTAGCTCAAGAAGGGTTGGCACCTTACTGGTCTCGGCAAAACGCAATGCTGTAATACGATCAGGAAATTGTGCACTGGTCATCGAATCTTCAAGGCTAGGAATTAAATCCAGCGCGCTTTCTTTCGCAACACCAAATACTTCGCCAAGTGTGCCGCTCGCTAAATCGAGTTTTTCTTGAAGAGTTGCGATGTCGTCTTCGTTCTTATCAAACAAGGCTTTCAAACGTTGCTTTTCTTTTTCTTCCTCAGCAATTTCCTGATTTGTTTGGCGAAGCAAACGCTTCTGCTCAGCCAAAGCAAGTTTCGATACACGCTCACGCTCAGCATTTTCTTTTGCGTCGTTCTTCACAATCGACTTTGCGAGCGCAATAAAATCTACATTTTGCGAATCTTCGGCCAGGCTTTTTTGGGCAAAAAACAGACCTGCATTCACGATTAACAGAAGACCAAGTACTTTGCCTAAAGTAAATTGTTTCATGTCAGCCCCCTACTTCGCTGCTGTGACAAGTGGTAAAGCTAACAACTCTGGAACACGTTGCTGCAAAGCAATCTGCATCGCCTTACTTAAATTAAGGTTTTCACCTCGATCTAATTGCGCCCAGCGCTGTTCAGCTGGGAGCCACAACGCCCCTTCAGAGCCATCACGTGTCTGATAGTAAAGCGAGGTACGCCCAATTCGCAGATAACTAACTTGCACCTGTTCCTCTGAACCGATCAAATCTGCGGTATAAGTTTCGATGGTGCGGCCGTATGCAACTTCGTTCTCATACGCTTCAAGAATTTGGCGATATTTTTCAGCGATACTAATATCGGCGCGGTCAACTAATGCGAAAAGTGAATCCAATTCAGCCTTACGCTGCGCTAGTTTGAAAGGAAGATCTTCCTGCACTAGCTCTTTTAGTCGATCGACCATCACAACAAGCAACGGCAGCATGGCTTGTTCAGTTTCGGAAATAGAATCAATCTGCTGCTGCAGTTCTACCTTTTCCTTTTCCTGCGCCTGAATCAAGCGACGCATTTGAATATTGTAGGCTTTAACAAGATTGAGTTGACGCTCGGCTGCTAGAACTTCATCTACTGTTTGACGCGTCTTTTCAGAGAGCTGATCGATTCTAGTTTGCGACGCGGATGCAACTTCATGTGACGACCGAGTTAGCTTCAAAACTTTTTCAAGCATTTCTTCCGACAACGCTGGGAGTGAAACCGTTACCAAGCAAACCAGGGCCATGACGCGAACAACAAATCGCCGCACACAACCGAAAAGAGACATGCAGTAAAAAAACATAAACCGAACACTTAAAATAAATTGAATGGACTTATTACAAATGAGAATGATTATTATATAGAATTTTATTTACAGCGCAAAGCTTAAGATAAACTAAGTCAAAAATTTAAAGTTCCAAGACCAATACGAAGGGAATGACATCGAATTAATGCTGATTAAAATCTGAGGACTAATCATCACCATGCCTTCAAGTCGTGAATAAAACATACGTGTCATTGCAGTACTGCACGACCTGAATCATGTCCTGAAATACTGCGACAAAGCACTGTTAATTGACCAAGGACACGCCTTGCAAACGGGCTGTGTTGAGGAAGTACTCTGCCGTAAGAATATCGAACAGTGTTGGCAATATACGACCGAGTTTGTAAGAACTTCCGAAGGGAATGCGCTTATTATTTAAGGCTTAAGCATGAGCCATTAGTTATTATGGTACTAGCATGTAAGATATTCACTCAGACCCTACCTCTTGTTTATTTCACCCGATAAGCCTGATCCAAAGCCCGTTTAGTTCAGTATTGAACCATATTGATTGAATATTCAACTAATTAAGGCCAGATCTTGCACACCCAAAGCGATGCATCAAACCGACTACTTGCCTGGAAACACCTAGTCGAGGCATATCAAACCTGCCATCAAAAATATGCCCGTATGATGAGCCACTTCGATCTTACGGTTTCACAATTTGATGTACTTACTGGAATCGAGAGCTTAGGTGACAAGGCCACGCCCAAAGAAGTAGCCAAAAGGCTATTGGTGACGAAGGGCAACATCACCAGCGTAACTCGTCGTCTATTAGAAAGAGGTTTGATTCATCAAAAGTCACACGCTCTCGACAAAAGATCCATCATTTTGGAATTAACAGACTCAGGAAAAAGTCTGTTAGCGAATGCCAAGCTAGCGGCCAAACAATTCGTTGCGCAACAACTAGCCCCCTTCTCACAAAGTGATGTGGATTTAGTCGGCAACTTGATGCAACAAATGCGATCTCATTTGAATTCCAAAGATTTCGATTTCGCTGTCCAAGGTATTGTCAGTCAACACACCAGCGAACAAATGAATCTCTCATCAATGGATACCCCACAATGAGCACTACACATCAACTTAGTACCCCGAGTTTTAAGAATGGCCTGCTGGAATACCGCGCCGCACTTGACCTAATTGCCCTACCCGCATGGATGTCATATTTGAGCGTAAAACAGCAAAAAGATATAGGCAAAGGCCGTCACGTATTTGTTCTGCCTGGTTTCGGTGCTAGTGATTCAAGCATGAAACCACTCCGGTTTTTCCTAGAACGTCATGGGTTTAAAGCAATGGGCTGGGGACTTGGAGTCAATCGTGCTGGCCTAGACAAAGATTATGACCTGCACTCCATGGAATGGGAGTTACCTCCTCCTAATCCTCATAATGGAGAGTTCGGTGTACCTCATCTCTGCGGTCTAATGGCTGAGAGAGTGAAAGAGTTTTACGAACAAACAGGAAAGCAAGTTTCGCTAGTCGGATGGAGCCTTGGTGGCGTAGTTGCCCGAGAAGTAGCGAGAGATTTACCCGAAATGGTCGATCATGTCGTAACGCTGGGCACGCCGCTTACGGGCGGCCCAAAATATACTGCGGCCGCACCTATCTTGGCCAAAAAAGGCTTAGATCTGGACTGGATTGAGGCTGGCGTCGAAGAGCGAAAAAAGAAGCCCATTCAATGCAAGCTCAGTGCAATTGTTAGTAAAACAGACGGCGTCGTTGATTGGTCTGCCAGCGTATTGCCCGAAGACCAACAAACACGATATATCGAAGTGAACGTTTCTCATTTAGGAATGGGGTTCAATCGACAAACCATGTCACTCGTACTCAAAGAACTGCAACAGGACTAAGCGATGCCTTCAAACATAAATGCGCTTAACATCGATACAAGTACGCCCATTCTGTTTGTTCCCGGCGCTATGTCCGGTTCTTGGATTTGGGAAGATAATTTTGCTCAGCACTATAGAGCGATGGGTTTTAAAGTTCATTGCATGACCTTCAGCGGGCATCATTTATCTTTTAAGGAACGGCTTAAGCTAAGGTTTAATGACTACGTCGATGAATGCATTGAAGCAATCGAAAGCTTTGATAAGGCACCGACCGTCATTGGCCATTCTCTTGGTGGACTTGCGTCCCTTCACGCCACTGCTCACGCTAAAGCCCATGCATTGATCTTAATGTCGCCTGTGCCAATTTCTGGAGTTGTCGGTTCGATGAGCTCTCTCGCTAAAAAGTCACCAATCTCTCTCGCCAAATTTATTACCGCCGCGTGTTATGCAGGTATAACCCGCTACGGAACACCCCCGATAGGAATATATTCTAATACATGCGACACAGCTGATGCTGACAAGGTCACCGCCCAGCTGAGGTCCGAATCAATTCCAGTATTAATGAAATTACTATCACCTCCAAAATTGATCAGCACCAAACTTCATCCAAGCAACATATTGTTTCTAGCTGCCAAGGGAGATCACATTATCCCCCATACCGAAATTCAGAAAAGCGCAGATCAACTCGGCGCGGATATAAAAATATACGAAGGCCTAAGCCACACCTATCAGGCTGAAAGCTGCTGGCCGGACATCGCTGACGATATTCTGCAGTGGTTACATCAATCAAACATGAAAGACTACCAAGCGAGCGCGGCGTGAGCGCTAAGCTGTCTTTCAACCTCGTCATGGCCTACTTATACAGCGGTCTATTATTTCTCTAAAAAACGAGTAGGGTTTGATTGGAATCCTGAGCACCGCTTTTGTTTCACGTATTCGCGGTCACGTGCTCACGATGCAAATCAAGCCTGCTTTGTTTCTAGCTTTACAACTTCTGCCTTTTCTTCTTCAAGCAAACTTTCGGCATCAACTCCCTTAAATAGTTTTGCCACCTTCTCTTTGTTTTTAGACAGCAAAACAGACAGATCTTCCAGTAAGCCATCATCAATATCTACACCCTTAGCTTGTATAAAAGTAGCAAGGTTGTCTGCTACATCTAGCATCTTGTCGTAGCGATCTGCTTCTCTTTTGTCTGTCGTCACTAGCTTTTCAACCCCTTTATGTTCAACCACATAACGCGTAATGATCGCCATGATTTGCTCCTATTTTTAATTCGTGTGAATACACTATCACAAATACTGTATATACAAACAGTATAATTATTAAATTTTATCATTCAAACAAAGAAACCTTTTAAACCGATCCATTGAACCTCAATGTATAAAAGCAGAGTGGATAGCGTAATAAGGAGCATCGAATGCCAAATTCAAACAATAAACGAATGGGTATCAACGAAATGTCGGCAATCACAACCATGATCGCCAATGGTGAGCTAGAGAAACTGAGGCTAGCCTTGCTCGACAAAACACTCAAAGAGCTGGAGCTAGACTATTTGCTTGACTTAGCTCAGCTCAAAAATAATCCAGAGATCACCAAGCTCTTAAAGCAACATGCGGATACTAGCTTTAGATTCTAAGGCTGGGTTCGTGGGGCTGCCGGCAGACTAAATGGTAGCCATCTCGATCGAGGAAGAGTTATACAATTGCAGAGCTAAGTTATTGGCTAGATACCATGCAATACTTCATTTGTTAACGCGATCTTGATTCATTACCGCGTAACAAAAAACGTTGAAAATACCGCATGACTTCATACTTGTTATGTCATTGGCCTATATTTCATTTCTAGATTCAACTAAAAATAAGGGAGCATCACGATTTGAAGCGCGTGCCTTTGGTTTATCATCCGAAGTACAGTTACCCTTTCGACAGCAAACATCGTTTTGTCATGTCTAAGTTTGAGCGCTTGTACGATTATTGTTGCAATGCAGGGCTTGTAGCATCTAACGAACATCAACCATCCGCGGCGCGAATTGATGAACTTACTTTATGCCACGCTTCTCGCTATCTCAATGATTTGACTCATAACACACTAGACCCCAAGGCTTTGCGTCGTATAGGCCTACCGTGGAGTGAAGCTCTCATAGAGCGGACGCTCATCTCCCCAAACGGTACTCTGTACGCTGCCGAATTAGCCATAGAGTTTGGCGTAGGCGTGCATTTGGCGGGTGGAACACACCATGCGCATTATGACTTTGGCTCTGGGTACTGTTTGCTTAACGATCTCGCGTTTGTGAGTCGCACTTTAGTTGCTCGAGGGCAAGTTCAACGTGTCTTGATCTTCGATTGCGATGTGCATCAGGGCGATGGTACCGCAGCCATACTGCAGGAAGATGAGCAGATATTTTGTTGTTCCGTGCATTGTGAAAAGAATTTTCCATTCCGCAAGCAGGAAAGCGATTTGGATGTCGGCCTCTCCGTTGGGATGCGTGACATGGAGTACCTCCATATCGTTGAGCAAACGCTCGTGCGGTTGCTCGAACACTTTCAACCCGACATTGTTTTATACGATGCAGGCGTTGATGTATGGAAAGGCGATGCGTTGGGGAACCTTAATATTTCGCTGGAAGGGATTCGCGCACGAGACGACTTAGTGCTTGAGCATTGTCTAGATCGAGCGATTCCAGTTGCTACAGTGATTGGTGGTGGCTACGACCGTGATCATGACGCGTTAGCTAGGCGACACGGCATTATTGTTCATGCGGCACAAGACGCCTTTGCACGCTTTGCATAGCACGCTTTCTCTGACATAGTTCTTTAAAAAATTTGCAGCAGCATATTCTCTTAGAAATAGGTCGTTATTTCTCAACTCTAAAAAAAATGTCGGTTCCAATCATAGTAGGTTTGGCAGATGGATGCCGACTAAGGCCTGATGCACATAAGAACCAAAAAACCAGACACCCGTCAAAACGAACAAACCCCGGTATAAAAACCGGGGTTTGTCAGCGATCTGAAAGGAGGTGTTCGCACCTCCTTCGACTACTTATTGCCCCGTAAAGTTAGAAGCTAAGTACTTTCCGTTGATGGTATAGAAAATATAAAGCGTCTGATTTGCTGGGTCAGCAATCGCATCATTCTTAAATGAAACAACCCATTCAGGACCATGTCCAAACGATTTTTCTTCGACAGAGCTAGCCGTAACCTCCGCCCAAGAAGCATCGATCTTCCCTCTATTAACGAGCTTTTGAACATGTGCCGATGCTTTATCAACAGCTTGTTCGCTTGTTATTGGGTCATGTTGATGATCATGAGAATGATCATGCCCCGGCCCAGCTAAAGCAAACTGGCTGAATATGAGTACCGCACCAAGCAGTAATGTTCTAATAAAGTTAATCATAATGTCTCTCTTTAAAACTTTGTTGTTCAGTCAATTGAATCGTGATGAGTTTTAGCTGGGACTTTCATCGAACTAGCATCCATTTCCTCATGGGCATGTAAATGATTATCTGCGCTGAAACCAAAATCATCAGGATGCTGCTCGTGCGAATATCCATGCAATTGCTGCAACAGAAGTAATATCCCTAAAGACATTAGAAATACATTTGCCGCATTAATAAAGTTAGTGAATGATTTTGTCCTACGCCACCCTGCAAGGAGAGCCACCATCACAGCGAGTACCGCTATTTGTCCAAGCTCTACACCAAGATTGAACGAAAGAATTTTAAGCACTAAGCCTTCTTCTGCGAGAGGCAGCATTTGCAAGCGCGTCGACAATCCAAAGCCATGAATCAAGCCGAATACAAATACCATGATCAGCAGATTAGGCGAAGCCACATTCAAATACTTCTTAAATCCTCCAAGATTATCGAAGGCTTTGTAGATGACGGTTAGCGCGATTACAGCATCAATCAAATAATAATTTGCCTGAACATGATACAGCGTCGCAAATAGCAACGTGATTGAATGACCAATAGTAAAAGCAGTTACAAACTTAACAATATCGTTAAATTTGGTAAGAAAGAAAACAACGCCGAAGAGGAAGAGTAAATGGTCGTACCCAGTGACCATATGGCTGGCACCCAGCTCCACGAAATCCCAGTTTGTGGCCTCAAGTGCCTTTGCCTTATCCGCCTCAGACATACCATGGCCAAAGACGAAACTACATAAAAAATACATACCAATAGCGACAGGCCACCGGTATTTTCTCAATACAGATAACATTGTGTACCTCAATAATAAATCTTAGCTTTCGCTAATAAAAAAATGATTTAAACCTAAGAGAACAACTATATTGGAGGCGCCCTAGCCTGAGATGAAAAATAGAATCGGAAGATAACGGGAACAGGAGCATCGCCTCGATAATCTTCAACGACAATCGTCTGTTCACGGTAAACATAATCGGAGCTTAGATAAGCTTGGGAGTCATGATCATTCAGCTTCTTCCCATTCTTTACGGTCCAGTCTTGGCAAAGCTCAACTACCTCACTAGTATGAGGTGCGATTTCAGCCGCAAATGCATCAACATGATGAGAAGAAATACTGTGCGTATGTATTAACTGAGAATGGGTGTGGTCATGACCATCATGATCATGATTCGAACCCAAATGGATATGCGCCGAAGCCGATTGCATTGATAAGAAAGCAATCGCTAAGAAAAGTTGCCAAATTTTGCTCTTCAAAATATCGCGCACGGGATTCCGATTATAAAAAATTTTGCAAAAGTATATGTATGCCAGTGCGGGAATACTACCCACAAAATATGACCAATTATTAAAAAGCGCAGTTTAAAAAACACTGGACTATAAACGAAAAAACCGACCCTAAGGTCGGTTTTCTAATGCAAGGTCAAGAATTTATTAGAACTCTGCTTCAGCAAGATCCATCAAGGTAGCTTTACCTGCTTCGACATCTGCCGCTAGCTGATCCATCTCAGGAAGATACAGGCGATAGAAGTGGTTTGCTGCTTTCACTTTTCCTTCTAAGAAGTCTTCAGAGAAGCGCGATTTCGTACCGTTGTCTTGAGTTTGCTTAGCCATCTTGGCCCACATTACAGCCAAACTAGTTAAAGCAAACATGCGTAGGAGCGGTGTTGCTGCTGCGCCCGCTTCTTCTGGATCGCTCATCACTGTTTTCACCAATCCCATCAAGGTTTGGGTCAACTTCGCGATGAACTGCTCAGCTTGCTTCTTATGCTCTGGCAATGCATCAGCGATCAAGTCATTCATTGCTGCGATATAAGTGCGAGGTAAACGACCGCCGCGCATCGTCAGCTTACGTCCGATCAAATCAAGCGCTTGAATACCATTTGTGCCTTCGTAGATACGTGCAATGCGTCCATCACGTAATAACTGCTCTACTGGCCAATCTTGGGTGTAACCGTTACCACCCATAGACTGAAGTGCCGCATCTGCGCTGAAGTAGCCTTCGTCAGTCAAGAATGACTTCACGATTGGCGTCATGATCTGGAATAAATCATCTGCTTTTTCGCGATCCGCTTCTTCTGGAGCTGCATGTGCTAAGTCTTGCTGATAAGCAGCCCAATACGCCATTGCGCGGCCAGCTTCAATCAACACCTTTTGCTTAAGCAGCATACGACGTACATCTGGGTGAACAATAATTGGATCTGCTGGACCATCTGGGTTTCTAGGGCCAGTCAATGAACGGCTCTGCAGGCGGTCTTTCGCGAAAGCCAAAGATACTTGGTAACCGGTTTCAGCTAAACCAAGACCCTGCATACCTACCATGATGCGCGCAGCGTTCATCATCGTAAACATGCACTTCAAACCTTCATTCTCTTTACCAACAAGCCAGCCTTTCGCACCCTCAAAGTTCATGACACAAGTCGCTGATCCTTTTATCCCCATTTTGTGTTCTAGGCCGCCACAGAACGCAGGGTTACGTGAACCATCTTCAAGGAATTTCGGAACCAAGAACAATGAGATGCCCTTACTGCCTGCAGGCGCATCCGGAAGCTTTGCCAACACCAAGTGAATGATGTTATCAGTCATATCGTGATCGCCGCCTGTAATCCAGACCTTGTTACCGGTGATCGACACACTACCGTCCGCTTGCGGCTCAGCTTTAGTTTTGATTAGACCAAGATCTGTACCACAATGTGGTTCTGTCAGACACATCGTGCCAGTCCACTCGCCCGCAATAAGCTTCGGCAAATAGTAAGACTGCTGGTGTTCGTTACCGTGCAATGTCAGAGCGTCAATAGAGCCGTGAGACAAACCTGGATACATACCAAACGATAAGTTGGTAGAGCAGCACATTTCATCAACTACTACTTTCAAGAAGTGTGGCAAACCTTGTCCACCATGCTCAACGGGTGAAGCGAGACCGCTCCAACCACCTTCTTGGTACGTTTTGTATGCTTCTTTAAAACCAGAAGGTGTTTTTACTGTTTTCGCTTCTGGGTCGTAGACACACCCTTCCCTGTCACCTGATGCATTGATCGGTTGAAGTACGTTTTCTGCCAATTTTGCAGCTTCTTCTAGTACAGCACGCTGCATGTCTTCTGTCGCGTCGGCAAATTGCTCGATGTTTGCGATGTTGCCGGCTTTAAGAACTTCAAAAAGAACGAAGTTTATGTTGTCCATTGGCGCTTTATAATGATTCACGATCTACCTCTTCACGTATTGAGTTTTCGTTTATTTCCGTGGGTCGTGCTGCTATACGCGCTCAAACGTACTTTGGGTTTCTCGTAGTGAAAAAAAGTCCGTTGAAAAACAACGGAAAAAACGAAGTAACAAATGACAATACACAGGTATTGAGATATATCTTCATTTGTCTGATGTTCGGATTGAAAGGCTTAGTTAAGCATTGGAGAAATTTTGAGGTGATCTTTTATTTTTTCTTCCGCTTCAACGAACAATTTGTCTAAGGGTGTAATCGCGGAGGACGCTAGATCAAAGAAAGTCTCGGAAGTCACAGATTTCAAATCGTTGTTTAACAACATCGATTCAACGAATGATAACAACTGCTCAACATGCAATTGAACGTCGTTTAAAAATAAGCTCGCCCATTTTTTGTTGCCCATGAGACTCGTCTTCTTAGTAAATGAAGACTCAAGCGCTGCAACCCGATGTTTCACTTTATCAACGAGAAATTTGAGCTGAATTCTCTCAATGACTGAGCTTTCGCCAGCACTTACAACGCCCATGCCAATGGCTCGCGTTTGGCCGATCGCTTCAATGGTCTCAAGCAGTTCCTTCCAGATCACATCAAGACCTGAATCTCGCCCTAACCGAAGCATAGGACCATAATTCTCTGCTTGGTTTTCAATCAGATAAAGTAGATTAGTAATCAGCCTACTATGTTGGTCGATATTATTTGCCACGGTTTGACGTTGCCAGCCTGTCGCTAAACGCTCCCAGTGCGATTTAATGCTCGTATATAGCATATCGCTCTCAAGCTCATTACTTGCAGCATCAAGCGCTTTCCATTTTTCATAAATACTCGCCCTTTTATTCCCAATGGACCGTTCTAACTGCGCATCACCATGCAAAAAGCCTGTGGTAAGACCCCGATGTTGTTGTATCAAAATAAGGAGTTCTTTAAGCGACTTAACAATTTCTAAGCTGTTCAGAATATTGCGTTGTTGTGACTGTCGACGCTTAGGCAGAAACACCAAGAAATACGCTAATGCAACAATGCCTGTAACACACATAAATAACAGAACTTCCATGTCTCATACCTCTGCTAATTGAGCTGAATGTCCACGAGAACGCTCTGCTTTTTCAGCGAGGTACTCGGCAATCTTTACCGTTTCACCTGCGATTAAGGTGTTGTTATTTGCGCGTTCTAACAAGGATTCCATGTTTTCGGAGATTTCAGAGGTCGCAACACTTTGCTGACCTGATGCTTGTGCGATCACCAGCATGTTATGTGCGATTTCATCCACCATTTTATCAATCAATACAAGCGAGCTTTCTAGCGAATCGATACTCTTCGCATTATCTTCTGCGGCATCAATTACTTTGCAAGACATTCGGGTAACATCGGCCATTCTTGTGTGCACATCATGAATACTTTGTGTGATTTGATTGGCAGATTCTCTTGATCGAATTGAAAGGTTACGCACCTCGTCAGCGACAACAGAGAAGCCACGACCGTGTTCGCCCGCTCTAGCCGCTTCAATCGCAGCGTTTAAAGACAACAAGTTGGTCTGATCGGAAATATCTACAATGATTTGAGACATCGTAGCCACATGTTCGGTTAACGCAAAAAGCTCAGCCACCAACGATTCGCTTTGCTGAGACAGCGATACCATATGACTTATCTTGGTCGTCGCGCCCTGCGCTTGCTGAATGCCATTACTTGTTTGCGCCCGAGACTTTTCTATTTCCTCATGGGCATTTTTAATTTGTAACGCGACATCATTAACGCTCTGGCTGAGTTCAGTGACGGCAGCCGCTGAAGACGTAATCGCGCCCTTTTGACTTGAAGCATTGCTCGACACCGACAATGCACTTGCTGTGAGCTCTCGAGACATATGAATGAACTCAGCTGACGATTCATCCATAGACTGATCTGCTCTCGCATAACTAAGAAAGTAGTTTCTCAACACACTTAAATGCTTATCAGCTAAGAGTGATTCGATCGGCAAATCGCGATAATTTGAATCCGTGTTTTCAAGATGCTGAGCTAATGATTCGAAGGTGCGAATAGATCGTGTGTGATACATGAGTAAAAGACACGGTAGCGTACCTAGGAGCGCAATAATTAGCAGATTCCAGCTTAAGCCAGACACTAAGTAACTAAATCCAATAGCAAATATAATCGCAGTAAAAATCAAAACGAGATGGGAACTCAAACTAGAAGTATTCACTTTCGGGCAGGTCCTTTTCCTTGGCTTAACCGACAACAAAGTAATAAAAATCACTATGTAGTCGCAAAGAATATGCCGCCAAAAATAAAATATAATTTACATTA
>NZ_LWGF01000501.1:0-561 GCF_001635355.1 Oleiphilus sp. HI0125 | reverse complement strand
TGTTACTACTGTTGATCAAGATGATGATGATCTATCGAGCAGCCAGTTAGTGACGCAAGCTAGCTTTATTATTAATGTTGAGGCTGAGGCGGATGCACCTAACGTCACAGCCGAGCATGCATTAGGATTGGTTGATACTCCCATTGAGCTTAACCTATCTGCGGATCTGATTGATCTTGATGGTAGTGAGTTGTTTAGTTCATTGACTTTGAGTGGATTGCCCAGTGGGGCAACGCTGTCCGCAGGAATAGATTTGGGTAACGGTAGCTATACACTTACAAAGTCTGATCTAGAGGGTTTAACTCTCACTTCTGCACCCGGTGATAGCGGCAATTTCAGCCTTACCTTAACGGTGAACAGCGAAGATACCGACGCAGAATCGATGTTGACAACATCCGCTAGTAGCGTTGTTGAATTCGATGTGAATGTCGTGCCGTTATTTAGCGCGTCCATTGACGAGGATAATATTCTTACGATTGACACAGCGGATATTGATACCGAGGTGATCTCAATTGACGAGATGGTATTGGATGATCCAAGCCAAGCGACTGTCAGTCCCCT
>NZ_LWGF01000500.1:0-346 GCF_001635355.1 Oleiphilus sp. HI0125 | reverse complement strand
ACTGATCGAAGGTGCACTTAACTTCCTTGGAGACATTATTGACGCCCTTGCCGGCAATTCTGAATACACGCAGGACGCTTTAGGTGCGGTAACGTTCCTAACAACACCTGGCGCGGAAGCATTCAATGACTTATTTCCCGCGGGTCGTCCTACATCTTCGTGTGGAGAAGGCGCAGCTGAAGTAAATGGTATACGTTATTGGTCATGGGGCGGCGACTTCTTGCTAACGAACGCTCTTGATATTTCTGACCCATTCTTGGCTTTCACCGGCGCAACGATCTCTGGTCGCAATGATGGTCTAGTAGGTAGTTGTCAACAGCGCTGGGGTGATGTTCTACGTGTGAAC
>NZ_LWGF01000499.1:0-598 GCF_001635355.1 Oleiphilus sp. HI0125 | reverse complement strand
AGTGCTTGAATTCGTTGCTCTAATGGCGGGTGAGATAAAAACAACGCACCAAATTTAGAGTGTCTGAGTCCGGAAATGCCAAACGCTGTTAATTGGTCAGGGAGTTCTTGGCTCTCTGTTTGTGCTTGAAGTCTCTTCAATGCTGCGATCATCTTATGCGTGCCTGCTAGTTTTGCTCCGCCAGCATCAGCGCGATATTCTCGTTGGCGAGAGAACCACATAACAATGGTGCTAGCGAGTATGCTCAGTACGATTTCAGCGATAATCGTTGATACCCAATATGCAATGCCGTGGCCTCGTTCGTTTTTGAAAACCACACGATCGATGGTGTGGCCAATAACGCGACTGAAGAAAATCACAAATGTGTTCACGACGCCTTGGATTAAGCTCAATGTGATCATGTCGCCGTTAGCAACATGGCTTACTTCATGGGCTAAAACAGCCTCAGCTTCATCTTTGGTCATGTTGTTTAAAAGGCCTGCACTCACGGCAACCAATGCATTGTTTCGGTTGGCACCCGTGGCGAATGCATTAACTTCTTTACCCGGATAAATCGCGACCTCAGGCATTCCAATACCTGCCGCTTTTGCCTGCATGC
>NZ_LWGF01000498.1:0-310 GCF_001635355.1 Oleiphilus sp. HI0125 | reverse complement strand
AGTAGAGGATGCCCTCCATCCAAACACTTTATGAGCACGCCCTGAGTCTTCATTGCTTCAAAAACACTTCGTGCTCCACCATTACTGCAGCGCACGAGCACGAAATTCGCTTCGCTAGGGAAAACTTCCAGACCATCAATATCCGCCAAGGAAGCGAGTAACTCAGATCGAGCAGTCTTAAGCAACTCACATTGAGCCGCTAGTTTGTCATAGTGCTTGATAGCTAAACTAGCGCTGGCCTGTGTTAACACATTGATATTGTATGGCAAACGAAGCTTCTCAAATTCTTTAAGCCAATTACTGCTACCCA
>NZ_LWGF01000497.1:0-9687 GCF_001635355.1 Oleiphilus sp. HI0125 | reverse complement strand
GATGACTAGAGACTTAGCCATATCACTCCAAAAAAAGCTCAAAATAGAAAAAGGAAAGCAAACAATTACGCTTTCAACATATGGTTAGAGGCGTACCTAACGCAAATTTAGCGCAACATATATATTGATTTGTAGCTGAGTGGTCAAGCTCTTGCAAAGTTTTTTCTGCATCAGCCATCATTTTTACTTCCAAACAGACAAAAAAATCATCAAGCACTTAAACGCAAAAAAGCACGGATAAACCGTGCTTTTTTAGATTTCGATTGTTTAATCGAAACGCGCTTTAAACTTAGTAGCTACAAGCATCAAGAAATTTTGGTTTCAGGCTAGGCGAAAGTTAGAGAAGAAGCGCAGTTTACATAAAGTAAATGAGCATTCTGAGCTAACTTTCAACAATGCGTGAAAGCCAAAATAGCAGATGCGACAACTGAACGATTATAGGCGTTCCCAAACAGTCGAAATACCCTGACCTAGACCAATACACATAGTAGAAACGCCGTACTTGCCGCTATTTTCTTCTAGTACGTTGATCAAAGTTGTAGAGATACGTGCACCTGAACAACCTAGTGGGTGACCCAATGCGATCGCACCACCTTTCAAGTTTACTTTCTCATCAGCAACATCTAGCAACTTAAGGTCTTTCATTACTGGCAATGATTGACCGGCAAATGCTTCGTTAAGCTCCCAGAAATCGATATCTTCAACTTTAAGACCTGCACGCTTAAGTGCTTTCTTAGTTGCTGGAACTGGGCCGTAACCCATGATCGCTGGATCACAACCTGCAACAGCCATAGATACGATACGAGCGCGTGGCTTAAGGCCAAGCTCTTCTGCTTTCTCTGCAGACATAAGCAACATTGCCGCTGCACCATCAGTCAACTGAGAAGACGTGCCTGCAGTTACAGTACCGCCTTTCGGATTGAACGCTGGACGTAGCTTAGACAATGACTCGACAGTTGTTTCTGGACGAATTGTTTCATCGTCTTCAACTAATACTTTAAAGCCGTTGTCGTCATGGCCTTCAACAGGAACGATTTCGTTCTTGAACTTGCCATTGATTGTCGCTTCGTGCGCTAAACGGTGTGAACGTGCACCGAACTCGTCTTGTTGCTCACGTGAAATACCGTGCATTTTAGCAAGCATTTCAGCAGTCAAACCCATCATGTT
Organism: Oleiphilus sp. HI0125; assembly: GCF_001635355.1. Classification (NCBI taxonomy): domain Bacteria; kingdom Pseudomonadati; phylum Pseudomonadota; class Gammaproteobacteria; order Oceanospirillales; family Oleiphilaceae; genus Oleiphilus; species Oleiphilus sp. HI0125. The sequence goes on along the minus strand of NZ_LWGF01000497.1, from coordinate 8,520 downwards.
AGACGCTTTTGCAGAATACTTAGACGCTGCTGGGTTGTGGTCGAAGCCTTCAGTCATAGGTACGTGACCCATGTGCTCAACACCACCAACGATGAATACATCGCCGTTACCAGTTTGGATAGCTTGTGCTGCAGTGTGGATTGCAGTCATAGCAGAACCACATAGACGGTTAACAGTCTGTGCAGATGAAGTGTGTGGAACCTTTGTCAATAAAGAGATTTGACGAGCTACGTTAAAGCCCTGCTCTTTAGTTTGGTTAACACAACCCCAGATAACGTCCTCAACCAAGTTAGGGTTAAGACCTGGGTTACGGTCAAAGATCGCATCGATCAATACCGCAGAAAGGGTTTCAGCTCGTACGTTGCGGAAACAGCCGTTTTTAGCTCGACCCATTGGGGTACGTACCGCATCGACAACGACGACGTCTTTTGGATTAAGACTCATAGATATTCTCCGTAATCTGTCTCAGCGCTTAGCCGAAAAACTTCTTGCCAGTTTTAGCCATCTCACGCATACCTTCAGTCGGCGTGTAGAGAGCACCTAGATCAGCATACTTGTCTGCGATCTTGTTGAATTCTTCGATACCGATAGAATCGATGTAACGAAGCGCACCACCACGGAATGGAGGGAAACCGATACCGAAGATCAGACCCATGTCTGCTTCAGCCGCAGTATCAACAATACCGTCTTCCAAACAACGAACAGTCTCGATGCAAAGTGGAACCATCATACGTTCGATGATTTCTTCATCAGTAAACTCATTGCTGCTTGCAACAACTGGCTTAATCATGTCGTAAACAGATTCATCTACAACTTTCTTCTGCTTACCCTTACGATCTAGCTCGTAAGCGTAGAAGCCTTTGTCATTCTTCTGACCAAAACGACCAGCTTCAAACATCACGTCAATCGCTGTTTTGAAGTCTTTACCCATACGATCTGGGTAGCCTTCAGCCATTACTTCACCGCCGTGATTAGCTGTGTCCATACCTACAACGTCAAGCAAGTAAGCAGGACCCATTGGCCAACCGAACTTCTCCATGATCTTGTCTACACGCTGGAAGTCAGCACCGTCACGCATAAGCGCAGCGAAACCACCAAAGTAAGGGAACAAGATACGGTTTACTAGGAAGCCCGGGCAATCGTTAACAACAACAGGTGTTTTACCCATTGCTTGAGCGTATGCAACTGTTGTCGCAATCGTCTCTTCGCTTGTCTTCTCACCGCGAATTACTTCAACCAATGGCATCATGTGTACTGGGTTGAAGAAGTGCATGCCACAGAAGTTCTCTGGACGCTTCAAGTTCTTCGCAAGCAAATCAATAGAAATCGTCGAAGTATTAGATGTAAGGATCGTATCTTCAGATACTTGATCTTCTACTTCACGTAAAACGATATCTTTAACTTTTGGATTCTCAACAACGGCTTCAACAACTAGGTCAACTTCACCGAAGTCACCGTAGCTAAGTGTTGGATCGATTGCGTTAAGAACGTCAGCCATCTTGTCAGCTTTCATGCGACCTTTGTCAACACGCTTAGCAAGAAGCTTCTTCGCTTCATTCAAACCAAGATCGATACCTGCTTGTGCGATATCTTTCATGATGATTGGCGTACCTTTAAGAGCAGATTGGTAAGCGATACCGCCACCCATGATACCTGCACCAAGAACCGCTGCTTTGTTAACCTTTGAAGCTTTAGGAGCAAGCTCTTTCGCTTTAGACTTAAGCGCTTGATCGTTTAGGAAAAGACCAACCAATGATGCCGCAACAGACGTTTTAGCCATCTTAGCGAAGCCTTTTGCTTCCACTTCGATTGCTTTATCACGTGACATACCCGAGTGCTTCTGCATTGCTTTGATCGCTTCAACAGGCGCTGGGTAGTGAGGACCAGCTTGACCAGCTACGAAACCTTTAGCAGTTTCGAATACCATCATGCTTTCCATTGGGTTCAAGTTCAGCTTGCTAGTTTTCTCTGCACGACGTGCTTCGTAATCTAGTTTGCCAGCGTTAACTTGTTCAAGAACGTTGATTGCTGCGTCCATCAATTTCTCTGGACCAACAACTGCATCGACTGCACCAAACTTAAGAGCTGCATCTGCTTTGTGCTCTTTAGTTGCTGCAATCCACTCGATTGCGTTATCCGCACCGATCAAACGTGGAAGACGAACAGTACCACCGAATCCTGGGAAGATACCTAGCTTAACTTCAGGAAGACCAACTTTCGCTTTAGTCGACATAACACGGTAGTCAGTCGCTAAACACATTTCGAAACCACCACCAAGAGCAATGCCATTAATAGCCGTTACTGTTGGGAAAGGCAGATCTTCGATCGCATTGAATACAGAGTTTGCTTTCAAGTTGTTTGCGATAAGTTCTTCTTCAGGACCTGCAAACAAGCTAGTGAATTCTGTGATATCCGCACCAACGATGAATACATCTTTAGTACTTGTAACAACTAGACCTTTAACATCTGCACCTTTAAGTGCTTCTGCTGCTGCGCCTAGTTCTTCGATAGTCAGCCGGTTAAATTTGTTTACGGATTCGCCCTCGAGGTCGAAGTTCAACTGCGCGAACCCACCGTCGATTTCTTTAACCGTGATGGCTTTACCTGCGTAAATCATCAACTGTTCTCCAAGTTTATAAGTTCGTGCCAGTACAGAGGAAAGCTGCCTGACAATCTGTTTAACCCCAAGCAAATGGGGTGAGAAAACAAAAATTCATACGATCGTTTGAATCGTGAGGCGTGTACCTTGTAGAAAACTCAATCGTTTGTCAATGCCAAAAAGGCTTACACCGTTTTCAGGCCGTTTATGTATGAATGTTTTAGAAATTATTTAATGGAGGCAAATTAATGAAAAACAATCACTTATTACACAATTTGAAAGTTGTAAGTCAGGCATTCATAACTACACTAAATTCTTATAATGCATATATAAGTTGTATGCAGAAATAATAGTCGGAGAAAATAATGCAAATAAGACAAATCATTCATACCGCAGCGGCTATAGCATTAAGCGCAATGACGCTTAACGTGCAAGCACTCGAAAAAGATCAAGCACTCGGCGCCATGGAAAAAGTGTATGAAGCAACTATCAATAGTTATTACTCAATCAACGGTTTCTATAATTTCAGTGCAAATCAGGCCGACAAAGAACAACAGCAAGAAGTACAGTTTGCAGTAGGAAGCGTCGAAGATCTTATGATCGATATCGCTGGAGCGCTGTCAGATTCAGATTTAATCTCTCAAGTTGATGCCGCTCGTGACGCATGGCTTACCTATGAAGACTCATTGAGCGAAAATATTGAAGTGGTGAATGACACAGGTTACACCGACCTTCGCTTGGTCGGTGAACTGGCAAACTACAATATATCATTCAATGATGCGCTGAATATTTTATACAAATCGATTGCCGAGCAAACAGCAAGCGACGACGTATCGAAAGAAAACGAAAGCCATAATGCTGCGAAGATGGTTGCCTTAATGATGACCAAATACTCCGCACGAAGCACATCGACAGTGAGCCAAGTATATTCGCGTGAAGATGAGTCGGACATTACTTTAGATGTCCTTGCGAAAGATTTCGACGGAACACTCAATGGATTGCTTAGCGAGCAAGGCAACCCAGAAGCAGCGAAACTTCTCGACTCTGCCAAGACTAAGTGGGAGTTTATTCAACCGTCACTCGTAAACTACAACGAGAACCGCGTTAACTTTATCGTTAACCTATATTCCAAAAAGATTATTGAAAACCTTCAGCTAGCTAGCAGGATTTAAGACTAGCTGAAACAAAAAAAGGGGGCTATTGCTTTACGCAGCGCCCCCTTTTTTTATGATCTCAAACTCAGCAAGCCGAATGTAATTGCTTAATACATTCCAGTAAGCCGTCTATATCTTCTGCGTCACCACTTTCATCCCACAACAGACCTACCCCATCAGGATAAAGCACTACCCCACTAATTTGATTTGGAATATATTCCTGATTTGCCAACACACGAGCTTGATCACCATCCATATTTCGACGATCGAGTTCATGCAATTCAGCACTGCTATGCACCTGAACTGCCTTCATCCCTCGCCCTTCTTTTACAGGTAATTGATGTGTTTCGTAGAGCACATAACCGCGATAGTCATCAAGCCATGGAAAAAACTTATCCTTGAGTTTTTCGTCAACAAGACGAACCCGCAATCCCTTCTTCATCGCCTCTTGCCGTAAAGCAGTGATACGCAATTCGCGCTTCGACGGCTTAATCCAAAGAATAGAACCCGCAACCACCAATGTGCCGAAAATCGCTACCAGCCAACCCAACATGTCTCTCCTTTACTCACCAGCCATCTCTTCAAGCTCCATCCATCGCTCAATAGTTGCTTCAAGCTTTTCTTGCAAAGACGTCAACGCTGTTGTTTGCTGCTCGACATAGGCATGTTCTTTTGAGTAAAAGTCAGGACTAGACACCTCATTTTGTAGTGCTGCAACCTCTTCCTCCAAATCTGCAATGAGATCCGGCATCTGATCAAGCTCCCTTTGCAACTTATAGCTCAGTTTCTTTTTCTTTGGCGGTTCAGCCTTTTTCTGAGCAACCTGCGCTTTAACTTCAGGTTTTAGAGCTTCAGTTTGACCTTTGTTTAACAAAGCTTGCTCATCAACCAATGCGCCACCCGTTTGTCGAACCCAGTCTTGATAGCCACCGACATATTCTCGAACCCGGCCATCACCTTCAAACACCATCGTACTGGTTACCACTTGATCAATAAAATCTCGGTCGTGGCTTGTTAGAAGAAGCGTACCGTCAAATTCACCGAGCTTCTCTTCCAGCAACTCTAAAGTCGACACATCCAAATCATTGGTCGGCTCATCCACAACAATAAGGTTTGCAGGCTGCGCAAACAGCTTGGCCAACAACAAGCGATTCGTCTCGCCTCCAGACAGCGCACGCACGGGGGTTCGCGCGCGCGCTGCAGTAAACAAGAAGTCATTTAGATATCCGATGACGTGCTTACTACCGCCACCCAACTCAACAAAATCATGCCCATCAGCCACATTCTCGATCACGGTTTTATCCGCATCTAACCCATCACGTAGCTGATCAAAATAAGCGACCTCTAACTTAGTGCCTAAATTCACTACACCAGACTGCGGTTCGAGCTGACCTAGGATGAGTTTTAGTAAAGTCGTCTTGCCCGCACCATTCGCACCTATCAGACCTATACGATCTCCACGCATAATTGTGGTCGAGAAATCTTTTACCAGCTGACGCCCATCTTCAAACGCAAAATCAACATGCTCTAACTGCGCTACTTTTTTGCCAGACTTATTTGACGCTTCAATTTTAAAACTCGCGGCGCCTTGTTTTTCGATTCGTCCTTTTCTTTCTTCGCGCATCGCTTTTAAGGCACGCACACGACCCTCGTTGCGAGTACGACGTGCTTTTATACCCTGACGAATCCAAGCCTCCTCTTCAGACAGACGCTTATCGAATAATCTATTTTGCTTTTCTTCCTGTTCTAGCAGCTTTTCTTTTTCAACCAAATACTGAGCATAACTGCCATTAAAGGCGCGAATATGACCTCTATCTAACTCGATAATTCCTGTTGCCAAAGACTTGATAAAAGCCCTATCGTGACTCACAAATAACAAAGCACCCTGAAAATCTGACAAGGTCTGTTCCAGCCAACGGATGGCGTTGATATCCAAATGGTTGGTTGGCTCATCTAGTAGCAGCAGATCAGGCTCGCTGATCAAAGCCTGCGCAAGCATCACTCGACGACGCCATCCACCTGATAAAGAAGACATCGGCGCATCAGGTTGGATATTAAACCGCTTTAAAATCTGCATAACGCGATTATCAAACGTCCACCCACCTTGAGCTTCGATACTTGCTTGCAAGCGCTCCATTCGATCCAAGTCTTCGCCACCAGCATCCACTAAAGCATGATACTCGCTCAATAAAGCTCCTAACTCAGGCAAGCCTTGCGCCACAACATCAAAAGCCTTTTGCTCATCAGCATCAGGTAAGTCTTGAGATAAAAAACCGATTTTCAGATTCTTATCAAAAATCACAGTCCCACTATCGGGCTCAGCTTGCTTCATAAGCAAACGCATTAAGGTCGACTTGCCCTCACCATTCCTACCCAACAAACATAAACGCTGGGAGCACTCTATTGCGAAATCAACTTCATCAAGCAATGGCTTTAGGCCATACGCAAGAGAAACACCTTCAAGGCGAACAATACTCATTAAACAACCACTTAATTTCTACGTTAGCTTTTTCAAAGTGTTCGACTATTCTTTTGAGCACTTTGCAGCGGATACGTATTAGATCATAGCGCGAGAAGATACTAAATGACTGAACCAGCTTTAGACACAAACATCACTCAGCTCGAGTGGCAGCAAGTTCGATCCACCATCAATTTGCTCACCCTCGCGGTATCACAAATTGAATGCACAATGACTGATGGTGAAAAGTCTGTGGCAGAGTTGACCAAATCATTTTCTTACATAGCAGAACAAATCAGCCACTTGACCGACTCGTCTGACAAACAAGCCGCAAACAACTTTAGCTCCCAAGCCCAAGAGATCCATAACTCGATTATCAGTTCCATCGTGGCGTTTCAATTTTACGATCGATTATCACAACGACTTGATCATGTGAAACGTGACCTAGGCTGGCTGAGCGAATTGATGTCAGACCCTAACAGCGCCAACAATCCAAGCGCATGGGAAAGACTGCAAAACGACATTAAGTCGAACTATTCTTTGGAAGAAGAGCGACTCATGTTTGAACACATTATGAATGGAGCCTCAGTGAATGAGGCGCTCGAAATATATCGCCATCATTTTGAAAAGACCGATGAAGACGATAGCGATGATGAAGTCGAACTATTCTAATATTTCGACCAAGTCACCTAACGATATAAGTCCCTCGCCACGCTGAACTAAATTCTCACCAAAGCACGCGCCAAATTGATTCAAGCGGTACTGCGCTAAAGTCTTTAAGGGCTCCTTATTATACACCCCCCGTTCGTCCAAGGTAATCATACTGCAGCGTGAACATGGCTTAGCGACATCAAACTCGATCTCCCCTATCTTGATTCGGCGCCATTCCGATTCTTGATATGATTCACTCCCACTGATCACAATATTCGGACGAAAACGATTCATTGCCACCGCATTTTCCAACCTCGAATTCAGATCGAGCAATGACTCCTCACTACACAAAAGAATTGGAAAACCATCAGCAAAACTGACTCGTGCTGATTCCGGTGAAAAATCAGGATCAACCTGTCGATAGGTGCTTGAAGGCATGAAGACTAAACGGACAGACTCATTCAAATACACGGATAATCGCTTATCAAAGTCTTTCGATGACATCGCCAAAGCATCAACACTATCCGACCACACTTCAGCCATCACTGGAACATCAAACTCAGAAAACAGTAATACTGTCTCTATGCCATCGAAATTCACTGACAGCGTGCTTTCACTTACTAAAGCAGAGACTAGTGCCATTTTGGGGTGCGTTCTTTGAGTGACATGCTTTCCTTGATAATTGATGACCATAAAACGCCTATCCATATGTGGCCCGAACGCGTCTAAGCTCATCGACTGATGCGATAAACCGCGAAACGATTTAACAGGATAAGAAAACAGACCAGAGACAGTAATCATCAAGAAACTCGCGCAAAAGCTCAAAACTATAATGCGACTTGGCTAAGAAGAACAAGGCGCAAGTATAAATTGTGTAAACGGCATGACTAAACAGAGATACAGAAATATCAACAATTAAGACATTGAGCTAAGCGATGAATAAGCTTTCTTCGGGCGCAGCAAACCTTGAGGAAGTTTAGTAACAATAAACGACGATAGGTTTAACAAAGTCATAAGAAAATCTGGAGCGGGAAACGAGATTCGAACTCGCGACCCCGACCTTGGCAAGGTCGTGCTCTACCAACTGAGCTATTCCCGCTTAGGAAGGCTTTGAAAAAACTCTGTAAAATCAAGTATTAAGAGAACTTGAAAGAGTTCATTGCTTCAAAGTGGGGCGTATTATATGGATGCATTTTTCAGTATGCAAGCATTTATTTATACAAAATGCTGTTTTTTACGCCCCACCAAATCAAAGCTACTAGTTTTGAGACTCCTGTCTAGTCTTTCTTATCATCGTCTTTTGGAAGATCATCGGTATCACCAATGTCAAAGTCTTCAAGATTAAATTCTTCATCATCAAACTCCGGATCACTCAAATCTAGAGCTGCCTCAATTTCCTCAGATAATGCATCATCTTGATCTTCAGCTGCTTCTTCAATCGCCTGCGCAATACTAGCCGCAACCTCAGCTTCATCCTCGAGCACCGGTTCATCTTCGGCTGGCACCTCTTCAGGCTCGTCGCTAAGATTCTCCAATTCCTCTACAACGTCATCCAAGCCCCCAGACAAATCAATATCATCTAAATCCAGGTCATCTGCATCTGGCTCCGGTTCAGGTTCTGGCTCTGGCTCCGGTTCAGGTTCAGGTTCTGGCTCTGG
>NZ_LWGF01000496.1:0-283 GCF_001635355.1 Oleiphilus sp. HI0125 | reverse complement strand
CATTATTAGCGTCGTTCCATTGTTCACGTTCGGCTGCGAATACGTCGCCACCAGTAGGAATCATGCGAACAGAGTCGTTGCCTGTAATACGTGCTAAAGTTTTAAAGAAGCCTTTTTGTTGCGTACAAACAATGTCACCGTTATCACCAGGAGTTAAGCTATAGTGGATGTTTTGGTCCGAAACAACGCCTGGATAGTAGGTGAAGCAGTCTCGATCCATATGTGTTAACACGGTGTCTAAGTGCATTGCTGCACGAGATTTACCAAGATCTATTGCTATGAC
>NZ_LWGF01000495.1:0-611 GCF_001635355.1 Oleiphilus sp. HI0125 | reverse complement strand
AGATCGACGGCCCTTACTACTTCTTTAAAATGCTTCAAAAAGTTCGTCGTGCAATACCTCAGTGGATGCCAACGATTGGTGTTGAAGGCGGCAGAATGAATATCGTGCCGGTTGATTTTGTCGTTGATGCTTTAGAGTACATTTCGCATGTTGAAGGTGAAGATGGCGGGTGTTTCCATCTAACAGATCCTGATCCATATAAGTTGGGTGAAGTTTTGAACATCTTTGCGAAGGCAGGTCATGCGCCAACGATGGCGATGCGTATTGATGCGCAAATGTTCAACTTTATCCCTTCAATGCTTCGTAACGGCGTTAAGAACTTGCCGCCAGTTAAACGTTTAACCTCGGCGTTCTTAAACGACTTTGGTGTTCCAGAGTCAGCGATGGAGTTCATCAACTATCCAACCAAATTTGATTCGCGTGAAACAGAGCGAGTGCTCCGTGACTCTGGTATCGAATGTCCAGATCTTAAGTCTTATTCCGCACCGATTTGGGATTTCTGGGAGCGTAATCTTGATCCTGACTTATATAAAGATCGCACTTTACGTGGCACGGTTGAGGGTAAGGTATGTGTCATTACCGGTGCGACTTCAGGCATTGGTTTAGCAACG
>NZ_LWGF01000494.1:0-292 GCF_001635355.1 Oleiphilus sp. HI0125 | reverse complement strand
CAGTTTGAGCAGCCATGGTCCAATATAAATTATCTGTTGTGGCTTCGCGTACGACATCAAGATCGACCTTTGACCATGCTTCCATTTTGGCATCATAAGCCAACTCAGGATCATAATCTTGCGGCGGCATTTCAACATCACCGGCAATCACTGTATCTGTCGTTAAATACTTGGGATAGCTGCCTTGAACACCTGAAACGCGTTCATCATGCGAGTCTGGATTTGGAGAAGGCGTTGGGACCTGTTCTGTCACGGGTAAAAAACTCGGATCAACGGTATCGTCCTGATTCAT
>NZ_LWGF01000493.1:0-270 GCF_001635355.1 Oleiphilus sp. HI0125 | reverse complement strand
GAAAATGTTACTAACGCTTTGTAGCGAGCAAATTAAACAAGGACTTCAATCGACTATTCTAAGTTGCGGCACAGTCAATGAAGAACCAAAAGCTATTGAGCTAGAAGCTAAAAAACTAGGTATTGATGTTATTCTGTGGCGGATGAAGTCGGGCTTGAATCGCCCTGGTATGCATGACATTTGGAAGTTGATTGTCGAAGAAGGTTTTACTCTTCTTCATTCGCACGGGTATAAGTTTAATGTATTACTCGCTTTAACTCGGCACAGTTA
>NZ_LWGF01000492.1:0-543 GCF_001635355.1 Oleiphilus sp. HI0125 | reverse complement strand
CTTATGAGCTATTGGGTCACGAAGAGGTTCAGCAATGGATTGATCAGTTGACGAAGCAGGCGCCAAAACTTGCTGAAGAATTAGTGCCAACCACTTTAAGTGTCTCCTTTCTATTAAAAGTACTTCAGAATCTATTGCAAGAAGATGTGCCAATTAAAGACATGCGTTCTATTGCTGAGGCTCTGATTAGTCGCGCACCCAAAGGCGCAGAGCCAGAAGTGTTGACCGAAGCTTGTCGGCAAGGCTTGAAGCGGATGATCGTGCAAACCCTGATTGAAGGTGAGGCGGAAATTCCTGTTATTACACTCGAGCCTGAATTGGAACAGCTATTGCTTAAGTCTGTACAGCAAGCACAGAAAACCGGCGGTGCCGATGATCTCGGAATGGTCTTGGAGCCCGGTATTGTGGAGAACTTGCAGCGTTCACTAGCAGATGTAACGCAGCGACAAGAAATGCTTGGAAACCCCGTAATACTTTTGGTTTCCGCGCCAGTCCGCCCAGCGATGGCTAAGTTCTCACGCTTTGTAAATGACAGTATTCGGG
>NZ_LWGF01000491.1:0-246 GCF_001635355.1 Oleiphilus sp. HI0125 | reverse complement strand
ACATATGGGCGTGGTGCTTAAACGAATGATGGTTCGTGCTGCGCAAGAAATAGCAAAGAAAATGGATGTGACCGCGCTTGTGACAGGCGAATCAGTCGCTCAAGTTTCTAGTCAAACCGTGACAAATTTGAATGTTATTGATCGTGTATCTGAGACAGTCATTTTGCGTCCTCTGATTACGATGGATAAACTCGATATCATTCGATTGTCTGCAAAAATCGGTACCGAAGAATTCGCAAAGAATAT
>NZ_LWGF01000490.1:0-233 GCF_001635355.1 Oleiphilus sp. HI0125 | reverse complement strand
CTTGATGTTTTGTGAGGACGCAGCGAGACGCTTAAAAGACAGCTTAGAGCATATGAATGGCGTGGTGGATTATTGGTTCAAGGTTGAACATCAAGAAAGCTTGCATGCACACAATGCTGTAGCGATCGATTATAAATTTAGCGAATGAAAAGCGCCCCAAGAAAAACGAGGAAATAGAGAATGATGGAAGATGTGATCCCAAGAAATTACGAAGAATGGAAGCATTGCATTAC
>NZ_LWGF01000489.1:0-869 GCF_001635355.1 Oleiphilus sp. HI0125 | reverse complement strand
GTTTGATTGATTCCAACGAGGCTCAAACCCGATGCGGGCCTTGTGTAACTCCTCAACGCTCATAGTTTCAACATCGCACGCTTGTAGCTTGTTGTTAAGTGGCAAGTGAATGGCAATTGTTGATATCTGTACGCCAGCTAAGTAAGCGGCCGTAACTGATAAAAGCAAGAAAAAGTCCAAGCCTTGAAGTTTTGAAAAACCAGTAAAAGCACAAACAATAAGTGAAATAGCTGATCCGACCCAAACGAATAAAAATACGGGATGATTATCTTGAATCACTCGATCTGTGACTTGAAAAGCCTTAATAAACTGTTTGTCTTCTAAGTTTTTTATTCCGGGCATTATGACGATTGCGTAAGCGAATAGGAGCCCCGCAACCAGCGAGCATAGTAATGTAGATAAAGCTAACATGACATCAAAAATACTCATTATTCATATTTCCCAGCTTTAGAGTCTAACGCCTCAAACTGAGGCCGCGGTCCGCAGCTTTGACTGGTTAAGGGGATTGTTAATCAATATATGACGCTCTCCGGACATAATCACAGAACTGCTCAAGTGCAGACTCATATTCGTCTTTACTACCACTAGCCTTCAAAGCTAATACATTCTGCTTTAAAAGCGCGCCTTCTACTATTGCGAGTTTATTCGGATAACCAAGGTAGAACTGTTCTTGCAGTAATACTGAAGACATTCTAAGTCGTACAATATCGATTTTACTTTCAATCTCCAGTGCTTCTTCAACCGCATTAATCTGGGAATCATGAGCTTTGGAAATGAGGTCCGGAATTTCCTTTTGAAGGCTTTCCAGTGCACTGAGTGCCTCTTTCATGGTGTACCGATTTTCACCAATAACTAAGTCATGCTCCTTA
>NZ_LWGF01000488.1:0-524 GCF_001635355.1 Oleiphilus sp. HI0125 | reverse complement strand
ACATAGTCAGCGTTCTTACGCGTACATTAAATTGATCTTAGCTCCCAATGAATGGTTCGAGTTTGATGAGCTAATTTTTGATGTTGAAAAAGCGATTGGTACGCCTGTTCAAACGGCGGTCAAACGTCAAGACGAGCAGGCATTTGCCAAACTTAATGCAGATAACTTGATGTTTTGTGAGGACGCAGCGAGACGCTTAAAAGACAGCTTAGAGCATATGAATGGCGTGGTGGATTATTGGTTCAAGGTTGAACATCAAGAAAGCTTGCATGCACACAATGCTGTAGCGATCGATTATAAATTTAGCGAATGAAAAGCGCCCCAAGAAAAACGAGGAAATAGAGAATGATGGAAGATGTGATCCCAAGAAATTACGAAGAATGGAAGCATTGCATTACGGTGGAGTGCGGCATCCCGCTGTCTATAGAGTTTATTGAAGAGAGAATCACTGCTTTGCAGGACATACGAGACTTTAAGACAAAGCAATTCTTAGACTTGTATGGTGAAAGATATCTTAATCAAGT
>NZ_LWGF01000487.1:0-500 GCF_001635355.1 Oleiphilus sp. HI0125 | reverse complement strand
AAGTGGAAACTGAGACCTTGCAAAGCGAGCGTAATGCCCGTTCGAAGGGAATTGGTAAAGCCAAAGCGGCCGGCGAAGATATTGCACCACTAATTGCTGAAATGGATAAGATGGGCGCTGCTTTAGAAGAGAAAAAAGCCGAGCTTAAAGTTCTTCAAGATGAGTTAAATGCGTTGTTAGCTGGAATGCCAAACATTCCTGACGAAGAGGTTCCTACTGGTAACGACGAAAATGATAACGTCGAAGTCGCTGTTTGGGGCGAACCAACTACGTTTGATTTTGAAGTGAAGGATCATGTTGCGTTAGGCGAAGGCTTGGGCAAATTAGATTTCGAAACAGCAAGTAAGCTAACCGGATCGCGCTTTGTATTGATGCGTGGCGCCTTAGCTAAATTACATCGTGCTCTTGCTCAATTTATGCTTGATACGCATACCGAGACTAATGGCTATGAAGAGCTATACCTGCCGTACATCGTCAATGACGAGTCTTTGTACGGTACC
>NZ_LWGF01000486.1:0-249 GCF_001635355.1 Oleiphilus sp. HI0125 | reverse complement strand
TCCTATAAGCAACGAGCCATTAACGTTACACTGTTCTTTTGAAAATAGCTTTCAAGCAACGCTAGATAAGCTCGAACAATACAAGGTTTAACATGACTATCCGCTCGCATAACTCGACCGACAAAGAACATATTTGGCATCCTTACAGCGCGATTGGCTCTGATCTCCCTATATTTCATGTCGATTCTGCTAAAGGCTGCAAGATCAAACTCAAAGATGGAAGAGAGCTTATTGATGGCATGTCGTCTT
>NZ_LWGF01000485.1:0-384 GCF_001635355.1 Oleiphilus sp. HI0125 | reverse complement strand
TCAGGCGATAAAGTCTGGAAGCATGGTCGTTGATATGAGTTCAATACCGCCGGAACAAGCGCGTGCACATGCTCAGCTACTTAAGAATTATGGTATTTCGTATTTAGATGCCCCAGTGTCTGGAGGTACCGTAGGTGCTGAACAAGCGACTCTGTCGATTATGGCCGGCGGAAATAAAAATGACTTCGATAAAGCTCTCCCTATTTTCAATGCAATGGGTTCCGCCACACACATCGGCCCGCATGGTACGGGACAAGTCGCTAAACTGGCTAATCAAGCTATTGTAGGTATTACGATTGGAGCAGTCTCAGAAGCTTTGTTGCTTGCTGCAGAGGGTGGAGCAGACCCTGTGGCAGTTCGTAAGGCTTTGGGTGGCGGTTTCGC
>NZ_LWGF01000484.1:0-288 GCF_001635355.1 Oleiphilus sp. HI0125 | reverse complement strand
TTCGTCGTAAGTACAAAGCTGAGCAACCTCTTGCAGGGGTAAAGATCATGGGTTGTATTCATATGACAATCCAAACAGCTGTGTTAATTGAAACACTGGTTGACCTGGGCGCTGAAGTACGTTGGTCTTCTTGTAATATCTTCTCAACACAAGATCATGCTGCAGCTGCAATCGCTGCTGCGGGCATTCCAGTATTCGCATGGAAAGGCGAAACAGAAGAAGAGTTCTTGTGGTGTATTGAGCAAACAATTCTTTCAGAAATAGATGGCAACCAAGTTTGGGACGCAA
>NZ_LWGF01000483.1:0-334 GCF_001635355.1 Oleiphilus sp. HI0125 | reverse complement strand
GACTTTCAATTAAAATTGGGTTTTCTGCGAGGATGTTGAGAGCATCAGCATCTAACACTTTAAAACAGTTTTCGTTGAGAGTCCGTTTCAGAAGTCTCTCGGCCCATTCGTCTTTACCCAAGCCGGGGCCGATTGCAATGACATCAGCCATCTCAAAAAGCGTGTTACTTTCGATCGGGTTATATGTATGAGCCATTACTTCTGGTTGGTGAAGGATAACACTGTTTAGATAGTCTTCATGCGTAATGACAGATGTTAAGCCGGCGCCCACTCTAGCGCACGCTTGAGATGCGATTAATATTGCGCCGCCAAATCCTTTGTTACCTCCGACAAG
>NZ_LWGF01000482.1:0-321 GCF_001635355.1 Oleiphilus sp. HI0125 | reverse complement strand
GTATATGCCTTTGCAAGCGCTTGCAATTCGTTACAATCCTTAGGTTGTGCGAATTTAAAAATGTAGGAAGTGACCAATAATGCGAACTAGCAGTTTCAGAGGCCTAATAACATTCATATTCCTCTGCATGAGTGCTCAAACAATTGCTGGCTATAGGACCTTACTTGACCCAAGATCCATGGCAATGGGTGGAACTGGCGCTGCAGCAGCGACTAAATTCAACGCATCCCTTCACAACCCTGCCTTGATCGCTTTTAACAGAGGCTCTAAACCCGATCGCTTATATCTCAGTGCATCAATGGGTGCTCGTGAACTGTATAA
>NZ_LWGF01000481.1:0-554 GCF_001635355.1 Oleiphilus sp. HI0125 | reverse complement strand
CTGTTCTTGCCGCGTAATAATAAGATTTCGTTCGACCTTTTATCTTCAAAGAATCTGCGCCGATATCTATCAAACGTTTCACATGTTGAACTGCTCGAAGATCTTTCGAGTTCATGATGTAAGTGCCATGCTCATCTTCATAGGCAGGCCTATATTCACTAGGTCTGCCTTGTTCTTGAAGCAGGTAGATTGGCGAAGAGTTTATCCTAGCCGTATCCCCAATATCACTGGGGTCAAAGGTTTGTATTCCGGGAGCTTTAGCGATGATGTCGCCTTCAATTGTTTCTTTCGCTTCATGCGCTTGGTATTTCCAGCGGCAACTGTTAGTACAGGCTCCTTGATTTGAGTCTCGATGGGTCGTGTAGCCTGATAGTAAGCAACGATCTGAATAGGCAATATATAACGCGCCATGAACGAAAACTTCCAACTCCATGTCGGGACAACGCTACTTAATTTCTTCTACTTCGTCGAGAGATAGTCCTCTAGATAGGATGACGCGGGTAAGTCCTTGTTTCTGCCAAAACTTTACGGTGGCCCAATTAACAGCATTAGCT
>NZ_LWGF01000480.1:0-287 GCF_001635355.1 Oleiphilus sp. HI0125 | reverse complement strand
AGTATTTTCGTCGATAGTTTAATGAGCTTGCTGGGCAGCGCTTCTTCTATAAAGACATTTCGCCAGATTTTAGACTTTAAATACAGTGACTGGGGATTGGTTGCTTGCCCATAGATTTTAAAGCCTTGGCCAGCGATAGAGCGTGCAGCGTTATACCCTGTTATTGTGTCTGCACCATTAATGAGTACTGTGCCTGCATATAGATTGGGTGATTTCATAAAGTCAAACCATCGCTCTGTTCATCTAACCAACTTTGAAACATCAGTATGCTCCACAGTTGCAGAGAG
>NZ_LWGF01000479.1:0-416 GCF_001635355.1 Oleiphilus sp. HI0125 | reverse complement strand
CCCGATGCGGCTGTGACTCCAGGAACAACACAAACTGGAACTCCAGATTGTTGAAGTACCTGACACTCCTCACCAACACGAGCAAAAATCGCGGGATCGCCGCCTTTTACTCGTACTACCTGTTTTCCTTCAAGTGCCAGTTTTAGCATCAACGCCGAAATACCCTCTTGAGACATGCTATGTTGGGCATAGCGCTTACCAACATAAATGCGTTGTACTTGTTTAGGAAACAGTGCCACCACCTCATCGGACACGAGTGCGTCGAACAGAATGACATCTGAATTTTGTAGCGCGCGATAAGCCTTAAGGGTGAGCAACTCTACATCACCTGGCCCCGCACCAATAATCGTTACACAACCTCGTTTAGAACGAGCTTGTATTTGAGTTTTAACCCGATTTATAAACCCTGTGTCCTT
>NZ_LWGF01000478.1:0-1408 GCF_001635355.1 Oleiphilus sp. HI0125 | reverse complement strand
TTTAAAAAAGCTCTAGCATCTGAGATAGAGCGTTTGCCGGAACGCGAAAATTTAGTGCTTTCTCTTTACTATGAAGAAGAGATGAATCTAAAAGAAATAGGCTTAATTCTTGATGTGAGTGAGTCTCGTGTTAGTCAAATTCACTCACAGGCAGCTATCCGTTTAAAGGCACGAATGTATGAGTGGATTGATTCGTAATTTACGACTATCCATAACTAATCAAAGTTCTTGATTTTCCAATAAAAAAAACTGGCTAGACTCATTTCTCTGTCTAGACTTCATATTAGGGTTTGAAACGCTATCAAAGGTTTCGACAGGAATGGAGGTCGACTTGAATAAAGATATGAAAATCCTTGTTGTTGATGATTTTTCGACAATGAGGCGCATTATTAAAAACCTACTTCGCGATTTAGGGTTCACAAATACCGATGAGGCTGATGACGGCAATACTGCATTGCCGATGCTGAAAACCGGTAAGTATGACTTCCTCGTGACGGATTGGAACATGCCAGGAATGACTGGTATTGACTTGCTTAAGACCGTTCGTGCAGATGATGACTTAAAGTCTTTACCTGTGTTGATGGTTACCGCTGAAGCAAAACGAGATCAGATCGTTGCAGCGGCACAAGCAGGTGTAAATGGGTATGTGGTTAAGCCATTTACAGCAGCCGTCTTGAAAGAAAAAATCGAGAAAATCTTCGAACGAATTGATGCCTAGTACTGTTATGAACGAACTAACTCCGTCACAAGCAGCGCAAAGCATTGAAGGTGTAGAAGGCTTTGAACAACTGCTTAAAGAACAAACAAGTCAGCTAAAAGATCTCGTTGATCAGGGCGACTTGTCTTCCGCGCTTAGTCTCATCTCTGAGATTAATCAAACTCGTGATAAAACACTTTATGTCGAAGTAGGTCGATTGACTCGCAGTCTCTATGAATCAATTCGCGACTTTCAGATTGATTGCGGTGATGCACAAAGCCGAGAAGCTTTATCGAAAATTGATGATGCATCTGACCGACTAGCCTTCGTCGTTGATATGACGAATAGCGCTGCCAACAAAACCTTAGACCTTGTTGAAGAAACAATGCCTTATGCATCGCATATGAAAGATGAGGCTGATCAACTTAAGCAAGAGTGGCAAAAGTTGCGCCGTAAGGAAATGAGCCCTAGTGAATTTAGAGACCTAACGGGGCGCATGGATACCTTCTTGACTCAACTTGGTAATGACTCAGATAAGGTATATAAAAATTTATCATCTATATTGCTTGCACAGGATTTTCAGGACTTAACGGGTCAAGTTATCAATCGTGTAACAAATTTAGTTAAAGATGTTGAAGAAAATCTCGTTAACCTTGTAAGGATGGCCGGAAAGGTCGATCAAATTACAGGTACTGTGCACGACCTTGAGTC
>NZ_LWGF01000477.1:0-381 GCF_001635355.1 Oleiphilus sp. HI0125 | reverse complement strand
GACCAAGGGTAAGAAGCGTCTTGTTATAACACCTAAAGACGGATCTGATGCTTATGAAGCATTGATTCCAAAGCATCGTCAAATGAACGTGTTTGAAGGTGAAAGTGTAGAGAAGGGTGAGGTGATCTCTGATGGCCCATCAAATCCACACGACATTTTGCGTCTTCTAGGTGTTGTTGAGCTTGCTAAGTACATTACAAACGAAGTGCAAGACGTATACCGTCTGCAGGGCGTTGTGATTAACGATAAGCACATCGAAGTAATTGTTCGTCAGATGCTACGTAAAGTAGAAGTTACGCAATCAGGTGATACTGACTTGATCAAAGGTGATCAAGTTGAATACGTTCAATTCCTTGAAGAGAACGAAAAAGCTGATGCAAA
>NZ_LWGF01000476.1:0-309 GCF_001635355.1 Oleiphilus sp. HI0125 | reverse complement strand
TACCTATTCGAATTAACGAATCGGTGGTGAGTATAGGAAGCCACCTTTATTCCATTGCTCGTTAATGCCACGTGCAATTTTAAGAGGAGAACCCATACCTACATTACGCTCGAATGACTCGCCGTAATTACCTACTTGTGAAACGATGTTGTAAGCCCAATCAGCACTTAAACCAAGCTTCTCGCCAGCATCACCTTCAGTCCCAAGAAGACGCTTCTGAGCAGGCTTACCGTTGTCTTTCATATCAGCTGCGTTCGCAGAATCGACACCCAAGAACTCAGCTTCGATCATTGCTACCAAAGACCACTT
>NZ_LWGF01000475.1:0-479 GCF_001635355.1 Oleiphilus sp. HI0125 | reverse complement strand
GGCGATAAAAATTGTATCAATATTGTGATAACCGATAATCGCGAAACTCAGCGCCACGCTCAGGCCTATGAACAGTGATTGCGTGGCATAAATACGAACGCGCGTCGTATCACCTGCACCAATTGCACGAGATATCAACGATGAGCTACCGATGCCAATGCCGAATGCGAGGCTCAACAGTATTGAGACAACAGGGATGGTGAATCCCATTGCGGCAAGGGGTTCGGTACCCAATTGTGCGACATACCATGTGTCGACGATGTTCATCGACATGATCGATAAAATGCCCCAAATCATGGGTATCGTCATCTTGCGCAGGTGCGGGCCGACAGGGCCGTTTGTTAAATCAGATTGAATCATTCAATGAGAACGTAGTGTTGAGAGAGTAGTGAATACACTGGTGTTGGAGCACAGACTTAGGACTTTTTCTCTTGCTCTTCTACGAAGTGCAGGGCCATATTAAATGCTTCTCGTGTATA
>NZ_LWGF01000474.1:0-458 GCF_001635355.1 Oleiphilus sp. HI0125 | reverse complement strand
GATGCTTTCATATGACCCCTAACATTTGTATAGTGAGACCCCCCTCATATGCATGACAGGTAGCCTCTTCCCTTTTCCATATACTACTTTGTTTTTAATAGAAAAAACTCGAACCTTACTCATTTCTTTATCACGCATATGAGGGGTCACGTATGTAGAAATAGTGAGGGGTCTCGTATGTAATCCACAAAACGACTCAAAGCTCTGATTTCATTAGATTTTTCATGTTCCCTCGGGTGCTAAACGAGCACAATTCACTTCCTTGTGTGGTTTTAAACAAGCACGCTCAAGAGCGCTTTGATTAGCTAATACTTAAGTGAGTGAAGAGTTTTCGGTGACTTCTGCTTTCCTATTGAAGCGTGCACTAAGAACTGAGCAGCGCCAAGGTCCGCAGTTGTCTAAAAGCAGTAGGCAAGTTGGCACTCATTTCTTAACTTCTCATTACGCCTTTGCTTCGA
>NZ_LWGF01000473.1:0-349 GCF_001635355.1 Oleiphilus sp. HI0125 | reverse complement strand
AATAGGCATAAAGCTCTCCAGTAATTATTGTTTGAAAGGGTTTGTGCACTTGAAATACTACGCAAAGTAAGAGGACAAGGCTTGACTTGCTGAACCAAGTTGTTGACGATTTGTATCAATCCTTTTGATGAGAGAAGCGTATTGAGTCAAGGTGTCGCGACTGAAGAATTAAAATCTGAGCTAAGCGTTCAGGCCGTCACTTATCGCGCGTTATTCCTTCGCTTGATCGATAATGGTTACTCCGAATCCCTCTTACAATCTCGTTATGGGCTTTCCCTTTCTTACTTAGACGCTGAAGAAAATAGAGTTCCATTAGATCGCTATTATGCGCTTTGGCGTGATGCGGTAT
>NZ_LWGF01000472.1:0-286 GCF_001635355.1 Oleiphilus sp. HI0125 | reverse complement strand
TTCGCTTGGGCAAGTTAGTAATGAGCAGTTGCATACTGAACTTCACACTTGTATGCGCTTTTTAGATGAAAAACTGGGCAAGGTAGATAGAGACTTTTGCTTCCCTAATGGACAACCAAATGACTACAACAAAAAAGTAAAACAAGTGACGCAAGAAGTGGGTTTTAAGTCCTCTGTTACGGCTTTTTATGATTCCAAAGGTACGCAAGACCTATTCGAAATGCGTCGACATACCGCATCAGAAGATTGGTTTCAGTTTTGTAAATCATTCAATGGTGTTGAGGCC
>NZ_LWGF01000471.1:0-224 GCF_001635355.1 Oleiphilus sp. HI0125 | reverse complement strand
CAACTTCAACAGAAATTGGACGAACTGTTTCATTGTTACGACCATCGATACGCGGCTCTTTCGCAATGATACGACCACGAACGATTTGCTTCTCTAGCTTGCTGAAGTAAGCCTTAACGTCTTCTTCGCTTGCTGCGCCTTCTTCACCTGTTGCAATCGCTGCAACTGCTTGGTTACGAAGCTCGCCCAATGCGCTGTAACGCGCCATTTTGTCGCTTGTGCTG
>NZ_LWGF01000470.1:0-607 GCF_001635355.1 Oleiphilus sp. HI0125 | reverse complement strand
GTGATAAAAGCATTCGTATCGCTGAGTACGGCGACTCCAATATTGGCAGACTGAAACATATCTATCGTAAAGGTCTGGATGTGCGTTATGGCAGAATCATGCAGAGTATCGCAGGCCTGCATTTTAACTTCTCCTTATCGGATGAATTCTGGATGCAGTTAAAAGATGCCGAAAATAGTCAAACTGATCTACAGACCTACAAATCTGAGAAGTACTTTGCGCTGACGCGTAATTTTCGACGTTACAGTTGGCTATTGATGTATCTATTCGGCGCATCTCCTGCACTAGACGCTAGTTTTCTGAATGGCAAAAGCAGCGATCTTGAAGTATTCGATGAAAAAGGCACGTATTACAAACCCTACGCAACCTCTCTGCGAATGAGTGACTTAGGCTATACGAATAACGCTCAAAGCTCTTTAAATATCTGTTTCAACACGCTTGATAACTTCACTAAAACACTTGGCGATGCGATTCATACCTCTTACCCAAGCTATGAAAAAATTGGGCTAAAAGATGATCATGACTACACGCAGTTGAATACCAATATTCTGCAAATCGAGAATGAGTATTACAGCAGTATTCGCCCCAAACGCACGACATTCTCAGG
>NZ_LWGF01000469.1:0-4943 GCF_001635355.1 Oleiphilus sp. HI0125 | reverse complement strand
CCTCTCTTTAAATATCACTACAGCATAGTCAAGTTCAGACTCTTGGCAATTACGACAAATAGGTATTGAAGGGCGACCTGAAACATTAGTGAAAAGTTTCTGTAAGAAAAATGTAAATACTGCTGCTTAGACTTCGACTTTTCATAAAAACAGAGTCAGTCCAGTGAAAGTCATTAATCATATTCGCTTCGCAGCATGCGGTGTTTTCATGGCGGTAAGTTCAGGTCTTGCCGCAAATACCGATATTCAATCCTTAGAAAACCTATCGCAAGAACTCGTGGAGATTCGTCAGCAGATTGCTAGTTTGCACGATGAAATAAATTTTTCTAAAGCAAGTTATAACGACCAATTGCGCGCGTATTCAAATCAGAAAGCGGATATGAGTGTGAAGATCAGTCGCGCAGATTTGAACCTCAAAGACCTTCAACGTGAGCTTCATAAGTTAAAGGTCGAAAACGAAGAAAAGTTTTCTACAAGTGATCAACTTGCTCCAGTGGTGCAGCGTGCCGTCCAAGATCTTAACGATCAAATTGCTCAATCGATACCGTTCAAGCGTGAAGAAAGACTTCAGGCTTTAACGGATATTCAGTATCGCCTTGATGCCAATCTTATCACTCCAAACAAAGCGGTAAATCAGTTGTGGGCCTTCGTAGAGGACGAGTTAATGATGGGGCGTAGCAGTGGAATTTATAACGAAACGGTTTTAATTGGTGGGAATGAGCAATTAGTAAAAGTATTGCGTTTGGGCAAGGTTGCTGCGTTCTACCAAGGTGCCGATGACAGCTACGGACTAATTAAGCAGGTAGACGGAGCTTGGGTACAAGAAGAACTGAACGGCCGAGAAGCGAGTGTAAATCTTGATTACCTGTTTGATGCATTTGCCAAGAATATTCGAAATGGAATGTTCACGGTTCCCAACATTCTACCAAGCATCGCGGCTCAGTAGCTTTGCTAACTATAACGAAAACCTTAGTGATTCCCATGAATAAAATCTTCGTAAAAATAATATCGTTGACAGTGCTGGTGATGACTTCGCTAGTGCTAAATGCTAACGAATTAGAACTGGCTTATCAGAAAGAATATGCCTACTTGGTTGCAGAAAAAAATGCACTTGAACAGCGTTTAGCGAATTTGAATGATTCGCAGCAGCAAAGTTTAAACAAGGCGCAGGCGGATTTAGACGCTTTGCAAAGACAATATGTAGCGAAGCAAAACCGTATTGATCGTATTAATCGTGATATAGCGGATGCTACCCGAGAAGTAGACTTCTCAGAAACCGATCAGCTACTGCTCGACGCTACACTTCTTCAGGCAACTGAAAGTCTCCAAAAGTTGGGTTTGTCGATCGATGAAACGCAAAGCCAAGATGAACAG
Organism: Oleiphilus sp. HI0125; assembly: GCF_001635355.1. Lineage (NCBI taxonomy): Bacteria > Pseudomonadati > Pseudomonadota > Gammaproteobacteria > Oceanospirillales > Oleiphilaceae > Oleiphilus > Oleiphilus sp. HI0125. The sequence continues at coordinate 3,569 of NZ_LWGF01000469.1, read as the reverse complement.
CTTGCTACTGCATTTGGTTCAGCGCTTTTAGTTATGGGGAATGACGGACAAATTAAAACTACGGCGGAACCTTATTACGGTTTAAATGGTGAGCTTCTTGATGCACAGGTCCTAAGTGTTGGGCGTATTGCTAAATTTGGTTTAGGTGAGCAGAGCGGTGCCTTGGCTCCATCTGGGTCAGGTAAGTTCAAGTTGTGGGATCTGGCATCTCAAAGCACAGCGTTAAGTCTGGCCAATAATGAGTCGCCATCATCTATCGATATTTTCTTTTTTGATAATGCTGAGCAAGCGGTAGAGAAACAAGCGGAAAAAACATTTGCCGATGAACTAGTGGCGGGTGGCTTGATCGGTAAGGTGATCTTGGTACTTGGTATTGTCGGCTTGATCTTAGTACTGATTCGCATTGTCTCTTTGGCTTTGTTCGGTGCAAATACGCAAAAAGTAACAGAGCGCGTAAACCGCCTGATCGAGACAGAGGGTGTCGATGCCGCACTTAAAGCTTGTAAGAAAAATAAAAATAGCGCTAGCCGTGTGATTGCCGCAACGCTTCGTAATATCAAGAAAGAACGTGATCATATTGAAGATATTATTTCTGAATCGATTCTTTACGAAAGCTCGCGTATTGATCGATTTGGCTCTGCAGTTCTTGTGATTGCTGCGGTTTCACCCTTACTTGGGCTTCTAGGAACCGTAACCGGCATGATTGGTACTTTCGACATCATTACGGAGTTTGGTACGGGTGACCCGCGTCTTCTCTCAACAGGGATTTCAGAGGCGCTCATTACTACTAAGTTTGGCTTGATTGTGGCCATTCCATTGCTCCTACTGGGCAATCTTTTATCTAACTGGGCCTTGCGTACAAAGAATGGTTTAGAGCGCGCTGCACTAAACGTTATCAATACCCAAAAACCAACTGTTGATTCTCTGAAACTCGCGGCTTAGTCCGTGTCTTCGAGAGTCATAACGTAAATTGAGTATTGGTGCCATGTTAGAAACATTTATCCCCAGCTATAGCGTGTTGCTGGAATATTACGAGATGGGCGGCTTTGTAATGTTGCCGCTCATTATCGTCTCCATATTGTTGTGGTATGCCTTAGTTTATCGCGTCATGACGGTGCGCTCTAGTCAGCACAAGCCTCGTGATTTAGTGAGAAAAGCTAAGAAAGGAAAGCGCAAGTTTTTGAATCTGAAATCCGTCACTGCCGAAGCCGCAAAATTTGCGATGGATACTTCTCGTGAGTATCGCAGTCCAGTGAACGTGAAAGCGCGTATCGACGAGCATTTTTTTAATTTGAAAGAAACCATGGCGAGGCATCGTAGCTTAGTGCGTTCGCTCGTTGCTGTTGCTCCGTTGTTAGGTTTGCTCGGTACAGTCGATGGAATGATGGAGACCTTTGACTCCCTAGGCACGATGTCGCTATTTACGCAAACCGGCGGCATTGCAGGCGGGATCAGTAAGGCGCTATTTACAACACAAGTAGGTTTGGCGATTTCTATCCCAGGCTTACTTGTTGGACGAATGATTGAGCGCAAAGAGCGCAATGTCTGTCGAGAGTTGGATCAAATTCGAGACTTAGTGTGCGCTCAAAAGCAAGCGTCTCTGAGCAAATAAAATAAGCGAGAAAGAATATGAGATACAGACAAGAGAGCGAGCAAGAAGGGCAGGTAGATATCTCTCCATTGATCGACATGGTGTTCATCTTGTTAATCTTCTTCATGGTGACGACTACGTTCGTTAAAGACATGAAACTAGATCTTGAACGACCGAATGCGGCCAGTGCAGCAGCGGCTTCTACCAAGGCGACACGTATTTTTATTGATAGCTTTGGTGATGTGTATGTCGACAACCAGCCTGTGCGTGTATACAGCTTGCAGAGCAAGTTGCGCGATATGTTACGCACGAGTACTGACAAAAGTGTCTTGGTTGTGACTGATGAAAATGTGCCAGCCAAACTCGTTCTTGAAGTGATTGATCAAGCGAAGTTATCCGGTGCGAGTAATGTTGGCGTCGCGACTGAGCAGGAGTCGTGAGTAGCGCCTTATGATGAATTCAATTGAAATGAGACAAGGCGTGTCACGGCAATTTTTTTCGATTGTCGCCGCTGTTTTAGTGCCTTTTCTGTTGTTTGTTGTGGTGATTGGTTTGAACGAATCAGACTTTGATCGCGAAAAGCTCCAAGGTGGCGCAACTAATTTTGAGCTAGAACGACAACAGCAAATCACAAAAGAAAGACCCAAGCCTAAACCTAAGCAACAGGAGCGTCAGCCAAGACGCGATTTACCATCAATTCAACCTAATGCGATTGGCAGCGATTTGTCTGGTAGTGGCTTAAGTTTTGGCGTGCCTTTGTTTGATCAAGCGCAGTTCGCTGAGTTTGATGACGCAAATTTAATTGGGTCAGCAGGCGATCAAGTGATGGATAAAAGCACGGTTGATGTGCCGCCAAAGGTAAGAAAACGTTCGCCGATTGTGTATCCCGAACTTGCGCGTAAACAAGGTGTAAGTGGGTATGTGACGATGAATGTCTTGATTGATGAGCAGGGTAATATTGAAGACGTGGACATCATTGAATCAAAGCCGGCTGAAATATTCGATCTAAAAGCCGAAAGCACGATTCGACGCTGGAAGTTTGAGCCCGGCACATATAACGGTCAAAAAGTAAAAGTTTGGGCCATGCAAAAAATCGTCTTTAAATTGGATCGCTAGCATCATGAGACAACGCATTTTTATCCTTGTTATGGTTTTGGTTGCGAACCTTGCGCAGGCTTCAGGACCACAAAAAATTGATTATCTCGCACTGAGTTCAACACTGGTTAAAGACGGCTACATTCAACGAGCAAAAAGCGTGTTAGATAAAGTTGATGTCCTGGTCGATGACTTTGATTTCGCGACGTATTACACGCTAAAAGGACTTGTTTTTCAGAAAACCGGTTACCCCTTGGTATCCAACATTTTTTTAGATGCCGCGATTGAGCAAGGGCAATCTAATCCGAGTATTTACTTCTACAAAGCCCGTAATTATTGGCAGCGTAACGAATACGACATGTTGATCGCAGCGCTAGATCAAGCAGGCGAGGAAACGCTTGAAAATCCTCAGATGCTAGTCATTAAAGCAGAGGCTTTTAAGCAGATAAAGAATATGGAAGCTGCGTGGAACACGCTAGATCAAGGGATTGATCGTCACCCACAATACGCGGAGTTTTATAGCCAGAAATTCTATTACTTGTTGGAGCTAGGCTACTACCAGCAAGCCCAAGAGTATGCGCGTCAATATTTAAAAGCGCAGGGTTATACGGCGAATGATTACTTAGCCTTGGCATATGCTTTGAGAGAAAGTGGTGAATATGAGCAAGCCGCAGTGCTTCTTGAGGAGGGCGTCATTAAATATAACGATAATGACAAGCTTCTTGAGTTACTTGGTCAAGTCTATGTTGATCAGCAGCAGTACATGATGGCGGCCCTCGTTTACGAGTTCGCCTCAATGCAGTTTCCACGATTTTCAGCCAAAGCATCTGCTTTGTATTTGAAAGCGGAGAGTCCGGTGCGCGCTCTGCAATTAAATCGCCGA
>NZ_LWGF01000468.1:0-487 GCF_001635355.1 Oleiphilus sp. HI0125 | reverse complement strand
TGCCTTGAATGGTTTGCCGCAATGTTGGCATGTAGCGCCAATTTTGGTTTCCTTTTCGCTATGAACAGCTTCACGAATATGATCAGCTGTTCTGCGCGAAAGTCCTAGTTGCTTTCTCAATGCCTCAATGTCTTCCTCTTCCTGTTGACAGATTATGCCATCTTCCAGTGCTTTTCTAAACTCTCTTTGGAGGCTGGAACGGCGGCGATGAATTTGCTCATTCAAGCCGCTTGCGATAATGCCTGCGGGTAAGGCTGCCATGCCGATACCAATCACGGTGATAAGTGCTCCGAAGATTTTGCCTGCAACCGTGATTGGAGTGACATCGCCATAACCCACTGTAGTAAGTGTGNCCACGGCCCACCACATGGCTTGGGGTATTGAACCAAACGCATTGGGTTGTACAGTGTGTTCTGCTAACCATGCACCACTTGCAGCAAAGATAAGCATAAGCATGAGAATGAAAAATCCAGCAAAGAAAGCTCCC
>NZ_LWGF01000467.1:0-480 GCF_001635355.1 Oleiphilus sp. HI0125 | reverse complement strand
TGCAGTTTTGACGAGGCCGTTGATCGTGCAGACATCCTTCTTTTGCTGGTTGACCACAAACCATTCGAATCACTCTCTGCTGCAAAACTCAGTGAGAAAATCGTAATCGACACAAGAGGCATCGTGAAGTAATGCCGTCTAAAAAGAAACGTGTACTAACTGTATTTGGCACACGTCCAGAAGCCATCAAAATGGCCCCTGTTGTAAAAGCGTTAGAGAAAGAGCCGAAGCTTGAAAGCCTGGTTTGTGTAACAGCACAACATAGAGAGATGCTCGACCAAGTACTTAAGTTATTTGAGATCAAACCGGACTTCGACCTGAATATTATGAAAGCGAGGCAAGACCTGTTTGACATAACCAGTAAGGTATTACTTGGTTTGCGAGAGGTACTACGCGAGAGCCAGCCAGACCTCGTACTTGTGCATGGCGACACCACGACCTGTTTTGCTGCAGCCTTGGCAGCCTTTTACGAAGGCATTC
>NZ_LWGF01000466.1:0-636 GCF_001635355.1 Oleiphilus sp. HI0125 | reverse complement strand
ATACCAGACCCCAAACCCAATCAAGGCAGTAAGAAATACCGAACTTAAACTCATAAATGGCCCATCAATGTTTCGAGCTTAAATTCAATCATATTCCCATCAAATGACACATGGATTAAATCATCCTGAATCATGATACCTAACTCCATAGTGCGCTCAACTAGACTAGCGAATTGTTCAACGGGTTCTTTATCAAATCGGAATGCAGAAATTTTTTGATTCACAGATGCATCCTTCATAATGGATTCGATCCATTGTTCAACATCTTGGCCACCATAGCTAAACACAGAGACCTTTTTACTTCGACCCAATGCCTTCTTTAGTCGCTTAGCATCGGGCTTGCCAATTTCTATCCAGTGTTCAATTTCACTGCTGTAATTGACCTTCCAGATATCAGGTTCGTCATCTGTACTCAGGCCTTTTGTGAATTCCAAATGCTCTTCATAACTCAGCGCAAAAGCCACTAATCGTGCGCACATTCTTTCGATCGTTTCAGAAGGATGCAATGCAACATGCAAAGAAACACGCTCATAGATATGTCGGTTCATATCACTTAAATCAATTCCGAAACGATAAATCGTGGCACTTAATGCCATAGTACTACTGCTCCTGTAATGCCAGTTGTGCATTGCGCCG
>NZ_LWGF01000465.1:0-329 GCF_001635355.1 Oleiphilus sp. HI0125 | reverse complement strand
CAGTGCGCACTCAAGGCTTTCCGTTCCAACGCCGAACTTGCCATCAATGAGTGTGGCCAAGAAGTACATATGGACTTGATTGATTTGAGGAACGTTGATAACGGTTAACAGGGAGTGCAGCGTTACTTTTGCTTCGGCTTCTTCCCATGTTTCTCGTGCTGCTGCTTCCATGGTCGTTTCTTGGTTTTCCATAAATCCTGCAGGCAGTGTCCAATAGCCATAGCGCGGTTCAATGGCTCTCTTGCAAAGAAGTACTTTATCTTCGAATACAGGAAGTGTGCCCGCGACAATGTTTGGATTTTGATAGTGAATGGTCTCGCATTGAGGGC
>NZ_LWGF01000464.1:0-423 GCF_001635355.1 Oleiphilus sp. HI0125 | reverse complement strand
CTGGGATTCAATCGGTGATTCTTAAAACCTACATCGGCGCACAACAATTACTAGAAGATTCGTTCCGTTTAGGCACGCAAATTCTAGATTCAGGCTTCAAACCAAGCATTATTATTGCTCTATGGCGAGGCGGGACACCGATTGGGACGGCAGTACAAGAGCTGCTTGAGTATCACGGTATTGAAACAGATCATATCGCCATTCGAACTTCTTCCTACGCAGCTGCCATTGATGGCCGCTCAAATGAGATTCGCATTCACGGTATGAGCTATCTCATCAAACACGTGAAACATACGGACCGCTTATTAATCGTCGATGACGTATTTGATACCGGGCATACCATTAAAGCGGTAATTGAACATCTTGAAACACACGCCAGAAGAAATACGCCGCAAGAAATAAAAGTGGCCGTACCGTATTACA
>NZ_LWGF01000463.1:0-830 GCF_001635355.1 Oleiphilus sp. HI0125 | reverse complement strand
GTTTGGATGCAACACCAGGATTTTACGCGCCAGCTCCACCTTTTCCGGCCCCAACTTTACCGGCATTAACTGAGCTAGATATCGATACTAATACTTTTGTCGGCGAACCTGATTTCGATAAATATGAAACCGAGTCTAATTCTGTCTCTGCGATGTTTGAACACAATTTGAATGACATGCTCACATTGGCGACCAACACACGATATTGGAAATCCGAGTCAACCTACCAATATACGCAAGCAATTGGTTACTCTTTTGCCCCGCCTTACCTGCCAGCACTAGTGCCCACTCTTCCGCCGCTAACCGCTCCAGGCGATGTATATAGACTCCACTACGCCTCTGAAAAAGAACTTGAGATCTTCGCAAATAATCTCGCGTTGAAAGCCAATGGTAACTGGCTTGGACTTGAGCACAATGCACAAATTGGTTTGGACTACGTCAAAGCAGACACCGTTGACGATCGCGCACGAGATCCAGTGCTCGAAGCGCTCTACCAATCCATTACAATGAACCCAAACGCCGTATTGCCGGGTGCTTTCTTGGCAGACTCGAAGATCAACCTATTAGATCCCCAGTATTCTGGCGCAACGACGATTCCAACGACAAAGGAATATCGTGACAGCTCCAATGAGCAGATCGGCCTATATCTCGGAGACATCATGAGAGCGGGCAATGTGATCGCTTCAGTGAACGTGCGATATGATCGCGTCAAACAAAGCTTCGATCGTGTTGGCATCTATGGTGCTGCAGACTCAACGAGCTATAGCGATACCTTAGAAGACGTTAATACTGATTTTGCATTAATGTATCAATTCGAAAACGGTATCAGC
>NZ_LWGF01000462.1:0-381 GCF_001635355.1 Oleiphilus sp. HI0125 | reverse complement strand
CCGCGACTACCTTGCTATCGGTACACATTTTAATCAATTCAAGTCTATTTTATTGGTACTTGAACCGGTTCCAGGCAGTGATGATTCTGCTAGCTCTATATTTGAGTTCCCACTTACAGCACAAACATACGGTGCATCTCTTACCTATGGAACCCACATCACTGACAACTTCTTTACTGAATTACGATACGGCCAAGGCGTCATCTCCGACACTTTAAGTGCCGGCGCCTTAGAAGTGAATATAAACGAATGGTTTAACTGGTACATTGGCGGAGCATATGCGGTTACTGACTACGCGACAGCATATGCTAAATATGGCCTGACTTTTTATAACGCGGATATCACACGTTACGAGACAGAACGGTTTCAATTAGGAGAAGT
>NZ_LWGF01000461.1:0-636 GCF_001635355.1 Oleiphilus sp. HI0125 | reverse complement strand
CGCTCTAGTGGGCCAAATGATAGCCAAATGTGAGAATGGCGAAGGTTTGCCCCAAACAGGTTGAATGCAAAGCGTGCGGCGTTGACTCCCATAATTGTAGTGAGATCTATATTCTGGCCTGAGCAATAAAAAAAACATCCTGTCACTACACCGGTCACTAGTACATCACGCGTGTATTGCAGCGCAGACTCTACGGGATGAATACGATAGAGTGTAAGGGGGGTCATTGTCCTTGCGGAGTGGTGCCATTTATGGAATTGCCAAAGCCATGGTATTTGATGCATCAAACGATGGAGCAGATAACGTGACGCATCTAATACTAGTGTAAGGGATAAGCTGTACGAAAGAATTAAAAAAGACTGAGACACTGTTGATGTTTCGGTGCCTGACAACTCTAGTGGTCCAAACACAAGGGTAAGCAGCTTGACTGTATAAAACCCTACTGAAAACGCGCTGATAATAAGCGGAATAAACAAGAGTGCTTTTAAGGTTGCGTTGAGGCAGAGCAGTCCAAAATCGATTGCGCTTGAGCGATTAAGCCAGATTGCTTTGGGGAAGATGAAGCGCAGAAGTCCAGCTAGAAATAGAGATTGTGAAAGGCTATTTCTTGAACGCCAAATGTGACGATGATAAACC
>NZ_LWGF01000460.1:0-489 GCF_001635355.1 Oleiphilus sp. HI0125 | reverse complement strand
AAATCGAAGTGAACAGCCCTGCAAATATGATGGGTTATTACAAAAACGATGAGAAAACCAAAGAAAGCTTCACCGAAGATGGTTTCTTGCTAACTGGTGACAAAGGTGAGATCGATGACATGGGTCGCCTTAAAATTACTGGTCGTATCAAAGAGATCTTTAAGACGAGTAAGGGTAAGTACGTTGCTCCGGCGCCAATTGAAAATAAAATCATCAGTCACGATGAAATTGAAATGGTATGTGTTGCTGGTGCTGAGTGTCCGCAGCCTCACGCATTGATTCATCTTTCTGAAGAGGCATTGCCAAAACGCGATGAGCCAGATTTTCGTGCAAACTTAGAGAAGAGTTTGACTGAGCTAATGGCATCGGTGAATGCAACGGTTGATCCGCATGAAGCTTTGCAGTTCATGGTTGTTGTAAAAGATTTTTGGGCGATTGAGAATGGCTTCTTAACGCCAACAATGAAGATCAAGCGTGATGTTGTTGAAG
>NZ_LWGF01000459.1:0-547 GCF_001635355.1 Oleiphilus sp. HI0125 | reverse complement strand
ATTACGGAGTTTAACTACCGATATACTGATGGCTCTGATGCTCAAATTTTTGTTGGTGTGCAAACTTCAGGGGTTGAAGGCGAACGGGTACAGCTTGTTGAGGGGCTTGAGGAACAAGGTTATCCAGTGATGGATTTAACCGATAATGAAGTCGCTAAACTGCATGTGTGACATATGGTCGGTGGCCCATCTAACGCCGAAAATGAGCAAGTATTTCGTTTTCAGTTTCCTGAGCGCCCTGGCGCTTTGATGAAATTTTTGACCTCGCTTGGTAGCAAATGGAATATCTCAATGTTTCATTACCGCAACCACGGAGCGGCATATAGTCGTGTCTTTATGGGGGTGCAGGTCAGTGAAGAAGAGAAGCCAACGTTTTTAGCGATGCTAGATGAAATTGGTTTTCCGTATTGGGATGAGAGTGATAATCCTGCCTATCTTCAGTTCTTGCGCGCGAAATAGGTATGTAGCTCGGTAGTGACACTATCAAGCCGCACATCCCACGCTTGGGTTTCGATGTGTGGCAGTTTTTGTAGCTCAAACGCTAGAC
>NZ_LWGF01000458.1:0-618 GCF_001635355.1 Oleiphilus sp. HI0125 | reverse complement strand
TCACCTATTTCTTCTTGGCTTCTTTACGTCTGACGTGCTCATCAGCATAGCGAACACCCTTGCCTTTGTATGGCTCTGGCGGACGGTAAGCTCTGATTTCAGCAGCGACCTGACCAAGCTGTTGTTTATCAACGCCTTTAAGTACGATTTCAGTTTGTGAAGGCGCTTCAGCCTTAACACCTGATGGCAATTCGTACTCAACTGGATGTGAGAAGCCCAAGTTTAAATTCAATTTTTGACCTTGAACCTGAACACGGTAACCAACACCAATAAGCTGTAATTTTTTCTCGAAACCAGCAGTCACACCTACAACCATGTTGTTAACAAGTGCACGCGTTGTTCCTGACATCGCTCGAGAGAATTTGCTGCCATTTTTTGCAGCAAAAGTAAGTACTGAACCATCTTGAGTAATTTCTACAGCAGGGTTCACTTCCATAGAAAGTGTGCCTTTACCGCCTTTAACTTCAAGTTGGCCGTCAGCAAGCTTAACTTCAACACCAGAAGGAAGCTCAACTGGACTATTAGCAACTCTAGACATGCAAACCTCCCTTAGAATACTGTACAGACAACTTCGCCGCCGATACCCGCTTTACGAGCAGCACGGTCAGTCATCACGCC
>NZ_LWGF01000457.1:0-553 GCF_001635355.1 Oleiphilus sp. HI0125 | reverse complement strand
AAAGGAATAAGTGAATTTAGATCATATCAACATCTTGTTGAGAGTTGCGCCAAGCAGAAGCTAGTCCGAGAAGGTGAGCAACTAGCGCGAAATCTCAAGCAAAATGATTTGGAATATATTTCGGCACGTCTTAATACGATCGAGTATTCCTGTGCGATGCCTTTCGACCGAAGCTCTAGTGACTATTCTACATATCATGTTCGTCCTCAGGCTGACTTCTTTTGGTCCGTTTCTAAAAACGAATCCGAAGTTATGCGGATTGGTAAAAGCCTGCTTGCTGGTCCCACTTCTACGGTTAGTTATCCTCTAAGTATTTGGTCTGAAGGTAATTCGGGAGATTACTGGGTTGGAACAATATCCCTTAAGCTTTATTTCGGGGACCATGTTGAACACTTAACATCGTCGTATTGGTCAGATTATGGTGTGGACGCAACAAAGTCTGTCATCGTTTTAACCTTGGTGTTTGCTTGGATTTTTTTCGCCTTTATTCGTCCTAATCAGGAATTTACTCGACGCTTGAGCGACCCCGCTATGAGCTCGTCGCAGATAAGAA
>NZ_LWGF01000456.1:0-339 GCF_001635355.1 Oleiphilus sp. HI0125 | reverse complement strand
TAGTTTTCATCTTTAAGGATGGTTGATTCACCTACTGGGAAGTCTAGGAATACTAAGTCTAGACGGCCACCGGTTAGATCAAGAACAAGGTCGTCAGCCGTGGTGTAACGCTTGATTTCAACAGTGTCTGCGCCGATATCTTTTGTCACGTAATCATCTTGAACTGTGCCACGCTGAACGCCAACGCGAAGGCCTTTGAAGGCAGCCTTGTCAGTCACGTCCAGATCAGTACCTTTTTTACCAAACCATGCAGAAGGTGTGTTGTAGTAACCTTCAGAGAACAATACTTTTTCAGCACGCTCAGGAGTGATAGACATAGAAGAGAAGATAACGTCGTAT
>NZ_LWGF01000455.1:0-323 GCF_001635355.1 Oleiphilus sp. HI0125 | reverse complement strand
ACGAGATTTTGTTGGAGGTCAGGCGGGAGACCGGCAGCTTGCTAAGCTCGTTGAAATGAAATTGGTCTCGCAAAAGTATGAGCGACCTTTTGATCTGTTTCAGAACCGTTTGATGTTTCCTATTCGGAACATGCGTGGCAAGACTGTTGGTTTTGGTGGAAGAACCTTAGGCGACGATAAAGCAAAGTACATCAACTCTCCCGAGTCTCGTGTTTTTCACAAAAGTAACGAGATTTATGGGCTGTTCGAAGCATCTAGAGCCCTTAGAAGTATTGAAAAGCTTCTTGTTGTTGAGGGTTACATGGATGTGGTTTCTCTTGCTC
>NZ_LWGF01000454.1:0-365 GCF_001635355.1 Oleiphilus sp. HI0125 | reverse complement strand
AGTCCTTCTCGTAGCTTGTCGATGGATATGTTGTATGAGTCTGCTCGCGATGGAACCTTTCTAGAAAAAATGGTCGATCGCATGACGCGAGGCACATCATTAAAGCTTCCTGATGGGGAGAGCATCGTTAGTAAGGATGGGTATATCCGCAATATGTTCCGGACTAAGTTTTGGAACGATGACCCTAAAACCTATTCAGATGTTGTATTTCAGCCTGACCCATTGCCTGATGGATTGCTGGATCGAAAACTCTCTGAGCAAGAGTTAGATCATTTGATGTATTACGGCAAAGACGAGGTGCCAGTATTTGTTGGTCACTATTGGATGTCGGGAGCCCCCGCTCCTATCACGCCAAATGTTGCTTG
>NZ_LWGF01000453.1:0-551 GCF_001635355.1 Oleiphilus sp. HI0125 | reverse complement strand
TTTAATATTGACTCGAATGACTTAACAGTTATAGAAGTCACAAATCCTCTGCTCCCTAATCCAAGAACAGTCCCGCTACTTACTCGATTAATTAGCAATAAAACTCAACTAACCATCTTAGATACCGACTTATCTGCTGATCGCGAAAATGAAAATTTCCCAGACGATCGAGGTACGATTCCAGAATTTATAATCTATTTGGACCCAGGAAATGCGGGCAAACTATATATGCTCGATTTAACCTCAAGACGAGAACAAGTAATATTTGATCTTGCCGCCAACACAAATGCGATTGGAGATCAAATATTTTGTCAGATCGAAGCTAGTCATATACTTGACAGTGACGCAATATTACAAGATCAGTTTGAACCAAAACAAGAGTTCAAAATTTTAGCGTCTACAGCCGATGTCGACTGTTCAGACCTAGGGCAAATGAATTATTTTCGCTTCGACATTTTACCCACAGAAAGTGATCAATACACTGTTCAACAGCCTGTAGAAGTCGAAGTCCCAGACCCCGATAGTTCAGACCCGGACGCGACAAAAATAGC
>NZ_LWGF01000452.1:0-2313 GCF_001635355.1 Oleiphilus sp. HI0125 | reverse complement strand
TGAAGGCTCGTGACAAGGTTGATAACTTTGCGTTGCTTTTCTTGAGGTGTGATAGATGCGTTAAGAAAATGTTTTGACAGCTCTTCGCATGCGTAATGGATAGGTTTACGAATGTCCTCAAGCATTTTTGAGCGAGTTTCTGGCTTGCACTTAAGGCGATTTAGTTCATTAATCGCACGATATAGTTGACGAGACAGCTCGCCTAAATTCGCCATGGGCAGATTCGCGACCCAGTCAGCAAAGGCTTCCGGGGTGGAATCAGTGTATGAAAGTTCACCCAAGTTTTGTTCGGGGATACTTATCAAAAGCTCAAGGTCTGGACCCAACATCTGTTGTAGTTCTTCCTGTTGATGTTTGTCGGTTTTAATTGGTTATTAGGCTGAACACTTAGTCAGCATATAGTTCTATCTCCTTATAATAGCAGGGAAATTCGCTATTGCTGAGCCCTAAGAGCAAACATTTTTAATTAAGTGACAAGGTTCGGGTTAATGTTTCGCAAGGCTTACCAAGTAAGTATGGATTTACTTGTTTCCCCCGGACATTCTTCAGCGAGTTTGGGAAGTAGGAACCCAGGTAGCAAGGCGGATAACTGCTTGTAAATCTCTTTTGCTTTTTCTCGGCTCAAATCAAAATGTGCTGCGCCATCTACTTTGTCGAGGGTGAAAAGGTAGTAGGGCAATACGCCTTGATCGAATAGCTTTTCTGACAAATTTTGCAGGATGCCTGCGTTATCATTTATGTCTTTTAACAATACTGATTGGTTGAGTAAGGTAACGCCGACGGCTTTGAGTTTTCTAAATGCAATTGCCGTGTCGTCACCCAATTCATTCTCATGATTGCAATGCGCAACAAAAACAATATTGCTGTTGAGTGTCTTGAGAATCTCGATAAAGGGATCGCTAATTCGTTGCGGCAGGCTAGGGAGCATTCGCGTATGAATACGTATCCTTTTTATGTGCGCGATAGAATCAATACGATGTAACAAATCGGATAGGTATTTATCAGGCAAGCTTAGTGGGTCGCCACCACTTAGAATGACCTCATTAATTTGCTTATTTTCCAGAATGTAAGCCAGAGCATTGTCCCATTGTTTGCGAGATTGCTGGTGCTCTGAATAAGGGAAATTACGTCTAAAACAGTATCTACAGTGTATGGCGCAGGCCTGCGTTAAGACGAGCAAAACCCGAGACTGATATTTATGAATTAAACCAGGGACGGGCGAGTAATCTTGTTCGAGTAAGGGTTCAGCTGTAAAACCATCAACCTGTTCGAATTCTCTAGTCTGAGGTAGAACTTGCAAAAGCAAGGGGTCATTGGGTGAGTTAGGTTTGATTTTATCGAGATAGGGCTGCGGTGCACGAAGTGGAAAATCGAGCGTTTGTTGTGTTGCTAAGGGGTGCGCGTCTAGGCCGAGCTGCGTTAATAGATCGCCGACAGTCAGTGTGCTTTGACTGTAAATCGATTGCCAATCTTGGTCGATCGAACGAGCGATAAGAGGCGAATGCTGAATGTGTTCTTGCATAGTGCTAATACGTAGACGAGTATTTCGACAGAATAAACCGAAGCGTGTATGATTGCCGCCACTTTTTGGCCGCTTAGATCGGCCGCATAATCTACACTTTAGTAACTGAAAGTGGTAGCGGTATAGCTGTTTACTGCTTAGTTATTGCACTTTGTATCAGAAGCCTACAAATTAAGTAGGGACAGTTAGGTGATAAAATGGCGAATTTTTCAACAAACGAATTTAAAGGTGGCCTTAAGGGAATGCTTGATGGCGACCCATGTTCGATCCTTGAGAACGAATATGTAAAGCCGGGTAAAGGACAAGCGTTTAACCGTGTAAAACTGCGTAACCTCAAAACTGGACGTGTTTGGGAGCGTACCTTTAAGTCTGGTGAATCTCTAGAAGGTGCTGACGTAATGGAGCACGATATGGAGTATTTGTACACCGATGGTGAGTTTTGGCACTTCATGATGACCGACGGTTCTTTTGAACAGCACGGTGCAGATGAGAATGCTGTGGCTGAAGCGCAAAAATGGTTGAAAGAACAAGACGTCTACGTTGTAACCTTATACAACGGAGCGCCATTAAACGTAGCACCGCCAAACTTTGTTGAACTTGAAGTTGTAGAAACAGATCCTGGTTTGAAGGGCGATACAGCGCAAGGTGGTACAAAGCCAGCAACACTAACCACTGGCGCAGTGGTTAACGTGCCTTTGTTTATTAATATTGGTGAAGTGTTGAGAATCGATACGCGTACTGGCGAATACGTAAGCCGCGCGAAAGGTTAAGTTTCTCTTTATGTGGCAGCC
>NZ_LWGF01000451.1:0-359 GCF_001635355.1 Oleiphilus sp. HI0125 | reverse complement strand
AGATCTTGACCTTCTGTGGCATCGAAGTCTCCCGTAATATCGCTGCTATCAGGCAAGGCATTCGAGTTTTCATCACCATAATCAACGGTAGTGGCTGTCAAAGTTACTTCGAAGGTACCGTGCCAGTTTTCAGGTGGGTCGATCGAGATATTCGAGATATCCCAATCATTAATCAAGATCAGCTGTCCTTCTTCGGTGATCGTCACCGAATGTTCACCATCACTAATCGTGAAGCCCAATGGGTAACCCGTCATCACCAAGCTTGTGAGTGATTCCGAGGCATCGAGTAAATCGACACTCAAGCTCAAGAAGCCGGTCTCATCCTCGTTCATCACAATCGGGCCATCTTGACTCTTAGT
>NZ_LWGF01000450.1:0-203 GCF_001635355.1 Oleiphilus sp. HI0125 | reverse complement strand
GCGCGTATTATTCAGTATCGCAACAAAATCGCATCGGTCGACCAGCAACTAAAAGAAGCGCGATTTATAAAATCTCTGACTCAAGAATTTGACGCTCTACTATTCATCAATGACTCGATTGAACTTTGCCTTGCCGCAAATGCTGACGGCGTTCATCTAGGCCAAAATGACGACAAAATTAGCTCTGCAAAACAGCAATTAGG
>NZ_LWGF01000449.1:0-589 GCF_001635355.1 Oleiphilus sp. HI0125 | reverse complement strand
TAAGCATTGCTTGCCGCTTCTGAAACACTATCTCCGAGTGCTGTTGCGCATAGAACGCGACCGCCCGAGGTCACAACTTCACCGTCTTTTAAGCTGGTACCTGCGTGAAAGACTTTCTCTTCTTTGCTCGAAGACAGGGTTAACCCAGATATTGCGATTCCTTTATCGTATGCAGCTGGATATCCTCCTGCGGCGAGCACTAAACCTACAGCGGGCTTATCATGCCAACGAGGCGTTTGATCCGCTAGCGTTCCGTTAATAGCTGCGCTACACAGTGGTGCCAACTCAGACGCTAATCTCATCATGATCGGTTGTGTTTCCGGATCGCCAAAACGGCAATTGAATTCAATCACTTTTGGTTGACCATCAGGCGATATCATCAGGCCTGCATAAAGAAAACCGCGGTAACGATTCCCTTCTTCAGCCATGCCTTTTAAGGTTGGATTGATGACCTGATCCATAATACGCGCGTGAACTTCCGGAGTAACGACCGGAGCAGGGGAGTAAGCTCCCATTCCACCAGTATTAGGGCCTGTATCTCCGTTTCCAACACGTTTATGGTCTTGGCTTGTCGCCATCGCTATGCAGT
>NZ_LWGF01000448.1:0-316 GCF_001635355.1 Oleiphilus sp. HI0125 | reverse complement strand
CTGATGGTCAGGAGCTTGGCGTAATTACGCTTTTTTACGACGTGTTGCCGCTAATCCTGCTAGCCCGATAGCAAACAAAGCTAAAGTGCCCGGCTCAGATACTTCAACATCGTTGATTTCTCTGAACAGTTTTGTTCTCAATGCAGCTTCAAAGTCAGTGCTGAAGTTGTTCGCAGTAACAAAAAAACCTCCGCCAGCAGTGGTTAAGCTTGTTAAAAAGTTTTGTCCACTCGCGTTGGTCAATGCATCCCCTACACCAATGGCGTTAACAGTAATACCGTTTGAATTCGCTGTTGTTGCTGCACTAATTGCTGCG
>NZ_LWGF01000447.1:0-449 GCF_001635355.1 Oleiphilus sp. HI0125 | reverse complement strand
CGTTTTCTGAAAAAAAGAGAGCAATAGCTTCTGCGAAAAATCATCGAGATGCCTATGAAGATCTAAGAGTGTTGGTGAGAGAAGTTGATGGTAAACAGTATTTTTCCGTGGTGGTTGGGCAGTTTCCAACTAAAAGTGCTGCGAAATTAATGCAACGAAATATGATGTCTAATACTGGAATATCTAGTTATGTCATTCAGCGTAATGGCGCTCAGCGTGAGATCAACCTAAGTTCTTAATTTTGTGGAGGAGATAAGCTCCTGACACTGATGGTCAGGAGCTTGGCGTAATTACGCTTTTTTACGACGTGTTGCCGCTAATCCTGCTAGCCCGATAGCAAACAAAGCTAAAGTGCCCGGCTCAGATACTTCAACATCGTTGATTTCTCTGAACAGTTTTGTTCTCAATGCAGCTTCAAAGTCAGTGCTGAAGTTGTTCGCAGTAACAAA
>NZ_LWGF01000446.1:0-339 GCF_001635355.1 Oleiphilus sp. HI0125 | reverse complement strand
GTTAACGTAGACGCAGATACGCCTTTATTATGGTTTATTCGTGACACGCTTGAAATGACGGGCACTAAGTTTGGTTGTGGTATGGGCTTGTGCGGGGCCTGTACTGTGCATTTGAATGGCCAAGCAGTTCGTTCGTGTATTACACCAGTGTCTGCTGTTGAAGGGCAACAGATTACAACGATTGAAGGTCTGTCCGACGGCGAAAGTTTGCATCCTGTTCAGAGCGCATGGGTTAAGCACAATGTCCCTCAGTGTGGTTACTGTCAGCCGGGACAAATTATGTCTGCTAGTGCGTTATTAGCGGGTAATTCAAATCCATCTGACGATGATATCGATGTG
>NZ_LWGF01000445.1:0-285 GCF_001635355.1 Oleiphilus sp. HI0125 | reverse complement strand
TTATGAACATCAGTGCTGACTTGTTTAGTAATGGTTTTATTTGGTTCACCAACATTCTGGCTTTTGTAGCCTTAGCGCTCGCACTTTTCTTTATTCATTGGAAAGCCATATTTCACGACACACGTGTTCAGCATGTTATTGGCTTTTGTACTGTCGCTCTTATGTTTATCTGGTCCTTAAGAGCTGGCATTTCCGATGGTCTAGGAATCCATTTCTTTTTGATTACAGTTGTGCACCTGCTAATGGGGTGGCAACTAGCAATATGGGTGGCGGCATTAGCGATCT
>NZ_LWGF01000444.1:0-221 GCF_001635355.1 Oleiphilus sp. HI0125 | reverse complement strand
GACAATCTAGATAGCAGTATTGCGGTGGTTGCTGATGGACGTGTGATCGGTTTAGGTTCTGGCAATGGTGCTGTGAAGGCTGAGAACGATAATATTCGCGACAGCAGTCCGATAGTTACCACTGGCTGCCCAAGCTTAAAGGTTCTTAATCCTCGCCCAGGTGGCTCAGGCGTAATGTACTTCAGTTGCCCGCTTAGAGATACCGAAGCCACTGATGCTCA
>NZ_LWGF01000443.1:0-288 GCF_001635355.1 Oleiphilus sp. HI0125 | reverse complement strand
GACTTCTTCAGGCCCATGCATAAATGCATCATGAATGTGATTACCAGCAAATACTGCACCCATTGGTAGAGCGCCATTTGTGAGGCCTTTTGCCGTCGTCATTAGATCTGGTGTAATGCCGAATCGGGTCGACGCGAATGGTGTTCCGATACGACCGAAACCACTAATTACTTCATCGAAAATAAGAAGAATATCGTGTTTCAAGGTAATTGCGCGTAGCTTTTCTAGGTAGCCTTGTGGCGGAACGTAAACGCCAGCAGAACCGACTAAAGGCTCGACAATAACTGC
>NZ_LWGF01000442.1:0-12606 GCF_001635355.1 Oleiphilus sp. HI0125 | reverse complement strand
TGTTGGTATTGATACGACGACTTATACCTTGTCGAGTGATTTTGCGCTCTTGTCAGATCGAAGTATTCAGTGGAAGACAGGAAGCCGACCGCCACCCGTTGGTGAAACGGTTGGTACGCCGGCGGGAACTTACTTTAGAAATGTAATTATTCAAAGTGTGGGAGGTCAAAAGCATGCTCTCACTATCACTAACTCCGGCCCCGCCAGCAAATTGAGCGCCGAGAAACTATCGATTACAAATTCTCGTTTAGTACTTCGTGATGATGTCACATTCAACTTCCAGTCCCCGAGCGGCAGTTATAATGTAATTCTAGATAACAGTGATCTGATCTTTGACTGGACTTCTGCTGAGCCAAGTTTTTACGCGGATGCAAACAATAAGCTGATTTTTGATATTCGCGGCACTAGCCTTATTTAAGGTTTTACTCAGGCCAGTACGGCAGGTTGGGCACTTCAAGGTGATGAAATTAATCTCGCAGAAAACAGCTATTTAACCTTATTGGATTGGAGTACGACGCTGAATGCTTTCGGTAGAGAAGAGTCCTTTACCATCAATGCTGCTAAAGGTAGTACCTTGCATATTCAGCTTCTTGATGCGGGTACTAGCGGGATCGTGCAGTCTAGTCAAAATCGCACTGATGTGAAGTTTCAGATCGACTTGAACGAAGCCGATTTCATTCTCGATAATGCGCCTTTAGATGTCGATACTGTGCTGGCGTCTGGATCGAATCTGGCTCAACCCTGACCAATACTCCAGATTTTACCTTAAGTAATGGTTCTAGATTCGAAATAGAAAACGGAGTAAATGTCGCCGAAGCACAGTTGAGCTTTGAGCAGGGTAGCAATTCCTTGCACAGTGCTGCGATAGGCGCCGCCACTTAAGGGTATGTCATTTAAAGGCAATGCAACAATTACCGCGGATGATGCAGCGGGTTTCACCGGTTTAAATTCTTTTGGTGCACTTCTCGGCCTTGAAGTGACGATTGGTGAAGCAGGAGATGCCGCTAATACGGCTATTGGTTTTGGTGCGAACTCGTATTCGGTCATTGATGACGCGCTTATCAATGGTCATATTGATTTTAACACCCAGAGTTCTTCTACTTTCTTATTTCGTAATAACCCTAAGTTTTCACCAGGTGTTGGCTCCGGAGATATCGGTACGATTCGGTTTAACCTGAATGGTTCTGCTTTAGATAACAGCTTGGTGCCAGTCTTTGGTGATCCGTCATTGCAATTCAATTTGGAAGTTGGTGATGTTAGTAACGACAACGACAAGATCGAATTCAATGGGGGCGCTGTTATAGGCACGCACGATGTCGTGACTGCGCCAAAATCTAGTGCTTATACAGCTGATGACTTGGATGGAAATAGCTATGTGGTTGTCGAAGCCGATGCGGGCCAGGACTCGTCTACTTATACCGCAAGTTTAACTGCAACAATGCCGGCGGCAATTCAAGTTTCCGGAGTAAAGCAAGTGGTGCAACAGATACTTATACTGTTACTTTGACTAAAGATCTTAATAACATCACGACGCACTCCTCTCTGACTACGCGTAATCAGCAAGTCGCAGGGCAAAGTTTAGTGAATCAAGCGCCAACCAATACCGCAGTGAATAGCCAGCTGAATACAGTAACAAATGCACAGCTTGCACAGTTAACCAATGATTCTCATGCCGAGCCTGTTGCCTCGCATTTAACGGTTGGACTTGAGCAGGCTGAGATGATTATTAACAGCGTGTTTATGCGCAATGTTGAATTTGGTTTGTCGGAAGGACAGGAAAGCTTTGCACCTAACTTCTTAGGTGGCGATAGTGCGTCTAATCAGAATGTTTGGGCTGACGTATCTCGTGTCGATGGCAGTATTGATGCAAGCACAAACGAAGCAGGTTTTGAGTACGATCTGACTCAGATGACGCTTGGAGCGAACCTGCTCTCAACGCGTGATAGTTATGCTGGTGTCTACTTTAGTGTGGTCGATCAAACCATCGATGAGCATGACGCTCAGAGCATTAGTTTTTATACTTCGGGCTATCACTTTGGGGCTTACTGGAGTGGTCGGTTTGAGAATCAGATCGAGCTCGATGGTGTTATCGGCTATGGCATGAATGAGACGGACTCGGTTCGTAGTCTAACAACTGCACCGAAAGCTGAGGCGACCTTTGATTCGGATTTTGTCTATGTCGCCTTGCAGGTTGCCAAACCTATTTATAACTCTGAACTTGTGAATATCGCGCCTTTTGCTTCGATTAGTCACGTGAGAGCAAGTCAAAACGCCTATTCTGAGACCGGCGGTGCTGCCTTGGCGATGAGCGTAGACAAAAGCGATGCCGAGTCTTCATTAATGGGTTTGGGTCTGGCATTTGAAAAGTACCTTGATGATCACGAGGGTTTGAGCGCTAATGCAATATTGCGTTATGACCGTGATTTGAGTGCCGATAAAAGTGGCGATCACTCTGTTACTGTCACCTCAGGCGCTACCGGCACTTATACTGGTCAGAATCGCGGCGCGAATACTTGGATTGGCGGTTTGGCCCTTCGTTATCACTTTGCAGAGCAGCATGCCTTGGGAGGAGGGGTAAGCTATAGCAAATTTGATAATGGTGATGAGCACGGTTTTGGTTTGAACTACAGCTATCAATTTTAATTGATGATTGAAAACTGAATTCGAGTTG
The DNA here is from genome assembly GCF_001635355.1 of Oleiphilus sp. HI0125. Lineage (NCBI taxonomy): Bacteria > Pseudomonadati > Pseudomonadota > Gammaproteobacteria > Oceanospirillales > Oleiphilaceae > Oleiphilus > Oleiphilus sp. HI0125. The sequence continues at coordinate 9,935 of NZ_LWGF01000442.1, read as the reverse complement.
ACATCGTTCTGTTAAACAAGCCATCTTGTGTGATGGCTTAACAATAACAACAGACGAGCTTTCCATGAATTCAACACCAATCCTTACGATTTTCCTTCCTGCTAGTCTCGGCATTATTATGCTTGGGCTGGGTTTGTCCTTAACGATTTCTGACTTTACCCGCATCTTTAAAATGCCAAAGCCGGTGCTAATAGGCTTATTTTGTCAGGCTATTATTTTGCCAATCGCATGCTTTGGTTTGGTCATCGCATTTGCTCTTCCTCCAGAATTGGCGGTTGGGCTAATGTTGCTCGCGGCATCCCCAGGGGGAACCAGTGCTAATTTATTTAGTCATCTTGCGCATGGCGATGTGGCTTTGAATGTGACGCTCACCGCCATTAACTCTGTTCTATGCATTGTTACGCTGCCAATCATTGTGAATTTGAGTTTGTTTTACTTCATGAGCGAGCAAGGTAGTGTCGGCTTACAATTCTCTAAGGTACTTCAGGTTTTTGCGATTGTGTTGATTCCGATCGGCATTGGGATGACGATTCGGCGCTTTAGAAAAGGCTTTGCTGAGGTCATGGAAAAGCCAGTTAAGATTATGTCGGCACTATTCTTAGCCTTGGTTGTTGTGGTTGCCGTGATGGAAAGTTGGGAGCAGTTTACTCAGTACTTTGCGATTGTTGGTGCAGCAGCACTAGCGTTTAATCTGATTAGTTTGGGCGTTGGTTACGGCGTGCCTCGCTTGTTGAAGCTGGAGCTCCGTCAGAGCATTGCGATTGGTATGGAGATTGGTGTTCACAATGGTACTTTGGCGATAGCCATTGCCTTGTCTCCAATGCTTTTGAATAACGGAGTGATGGCCGCGCCAGCTGCTATTTATAGCGTCATTATGTTTGTCACAGCAGCTTTATTTGGCTTGCTGGTAAACAAAATTCACGGAGATCAACTCGGTAATAACACCGCAGCTTAATGATCAAGGTAGATTGCGCCACGCCTGCCAGTAAGGCTTTGGCTCAATTTATGATTGTGGTTCGTTGAAGCGTGCTATCAAGGTTTTTGCTGCGTCGTAAGCAGTGAGTTTCCCTGAAATTACTTGTTCCTGCAGTTGAGGGAGCGATTCTTGAACGGCTTGATGGGTCTCAAAAGCGTGTCGAAGCTGCTCTGTGATGAGCCTGTCCAACCATTTTTCGTTTTGCTGCTGACGCTTTGTTTCGAGGATAGCCTGATTAGAAGAAAAGTAGTCTGTCAGCAAAGCCCATATTTCTGTAATCCCTCTGTTCTCAATCGATGAGCAAGTCAGGGCTTGAGGCTCCCATTCTTCAGAACTTCGCATCAGATGTAAGGCATTCTGGCAATGTTGTTTTGTGCGCTCAGCTTGATGCAGACTATCGCCATCTGCTTTGTTAATGATCAAAGCGTCCGCTAGTTCCATAATGCCACGTTTGATGCCTTGTAATTCGTCGCCTGAATTTGGCTGCATGAGCACCATAAAGAAATCGACCATCGATGCGACTTCATACTCAGATTGGCCAACGCCAACGGTTTCAACGAGAATGACATCAAAGCCTGCGGCTTCACACAAGATCATGCTTTCTCGTGTTTTTTGAGCAACGCCGCCTAAAGCTCCCGCTGAGGGGCTTGGTCGAATAAAGGCGTTATCCGCGCGTGAGAGCTCTTCCATGCGGGTTTTATCACCAAGAATGCTACCACCACGAATAGGTGAGCTCGGATCGACAGCAAGCACTGCAACACGCAGACCTTGTTCAATTAAATAAAGTCCGAAAGCTTCAATAAAGGTCGACTTTCCAACACCGGGTGTGCCGCTAATGCCTATTCTCTTAGCTTTCCCCGAGTAAGGTAAGGCTTGGTTTAACAGTGCTTGTGCTTGTTCTTGATGCGTGGCTTTGGTGCTTTCAATTAGGGTAATAGATTTTGCGAGGCTGCGCCGACGAACTGGATCAGAGGTATTCTGAACGAGTCCGTCTAATAATTTCTTTATCGGCGCAAGAGCAGTCATGAATTAACCTGCATTAGCCTGATTAATAGCGTCAAGAACTTCGCGTGCAGACTGTGGAATCGGCGTCCCTGGCCCAAAAATACCAACCACTCCTGCGTCATACAATACTTGGTAGTCTTGCTTCGGAATCACGCCGCCAGCGACGACTTTGATGTCTTCAGCGCCTTGCTCTTTTAATGCTTGAATTAGCCCTGGAACGAGTGTTTTGTGGCCTGCCGCTTGCGAGCTTACGCCGATTACGTGCACGTCGTTTTCGATGGCTTGTTTTGCGACTTCTTCAGGTGTCGAGAACATGGGGCTTAAATCTATGTCGAAGCCAACATCAGCAAATGCAGTTGCGATCACCTTGGCGCCGCGGTCATGTCCATCTTGGCCCATCTTACAAACGAGCATACGAGGTCGACGACCATGTTGCGCTTCAAACGTTGCGATATCGTCTTTAATCAAATTCCAGTCCTTGTCTTCATCATACGCTGCGCCATATACGCCGCTGATGGTTCGAGCTTGAGCTTGGTAACGACCATATATTTCTTCTAATGCGTCAGAAATTTCACCAACAGTGGCTCGTAAACGAGCAGCTGCGACGCTTAAAGCAAGTAGGTTTCCGTCACCGGTTTTTGCTGCAGATGTGAGGGCATTAAGTGCAGCTTTGACGGCGTCATTGTCACGCTCTGCTTTGATTTTCTCAAGGCCTTTGATTTGTGATTCGCGCACTGCAAGGTTGTCGACCTCTAAAATATCTAGCTCTTCTTCTTCCGCAAGTTGATATTTATTAACGCCTACAATGACATCTTCGCCACGGTCGATGCGTGCTTGCTTTTTAGCTGCGCTTTCTTCTATGCGCATTTTAGGTAGGCCTTGCTCAATCGCTTTAGCCATACCACCGCTTTCTTCAATTTCTTCGATCAGAGCCCATGCTTTATCCGCAATTTGTTGTGTGAGCGACTCCATCATGTAAGAACCACCCCAAGGGTCAGCTACTTGAGTAATGCCTGTCTCTTCTTGAATGATGATCTGGGTGTTGCGGGCAATGCGAGCAGAGAATTCTGTCGGAAGTGCGACCGCTTCATCAAGCGCATTGGTATGAAGAGATTGTGTGCCGCCAAATACTGCAGCCATCGCTTCGATCGTTGTGCGAATCACATTGTTATATGGGTCTTGTTCGGTGAGCGACCAACCAGATGTTTGAGAGTGTGTGCGTAGCATCGATGATTTTGGATTGCTTGGCGAAAACTCTTGCATGATGCGATGCCACAATAAGCGACCTGCTCGTAGCTTAGCTATCTCCATGTAGAAGTTCATGCTAATGCCCCAGAAGAACGATAAGCGTGGCGCAAATTTGTCGACATCAAGACCCGCGTTAATCGCAGTGCGAACATACTCGCGGCCATCGCTCAACGTGTATGCGAGCTCTAAAGCCGCGTCCGCACCAGCTTCTTGAATATGGTAGCCAGAGATAGAGATGCTGTTAAAGCGTGGCATGTTCTCAGAGGTATACCCAATGATATCGCCAATAATTTTCATGGAAGGGCTTGGCGGGTAAATATAGGTATTACGTACCATGAATTCTTTCAGAATGTCATTCTGAATGGTGCCAGCAAGCTGTTCTTGAGAAACGCCTTGTTCTTCCGCAGCAACGATATAGTTAGCAAGCACCGGAAGCACCGCGCCATTCATGGTCATCGAGACCGAAACTTTATCTAAGGGAATGCCATCGAAGAGGATTTTCATATCTTCGACTGAGTCGATGGCGACGCCTGCCTTACCCACGTCACCCGTAACGCGAGGATGGTCTGAGTCATAACCTCGATGCGTAGCTAGATCAAACGCAACCGACACACCTTGTGCGCCAGCGGCTAAGTTTTTGCGATAGAAAGTGTTAGATTCTTCAGCAGTCGAGAAGCCTGCGTATTGACGAATGGTCCAAGGACGACCGGCATACATTGTGGCCATAGGGCCTCGCATGTAGGGCTCCATGCCAGGTAAGGAGTCGATATGCTCAAGACCCTTCGTGTCGTCGGCCGTATAGAGTACTTTTACGGGAACGCCTTCAGGTGACATCCAAGTCATTTCTTCTGGATTCATGCCTTTCATTTGTTTGGTAGCGAGGGCTTCCCACTCGTCGAGTTTGAGCGTTTTCTTTTCAGTCATAATTTAACTCTAGTGCTTAAACTAACTTTGGTTTTCGTCTGATGACGAGTCGGGGTCTTTGTGTCGCCAAAGACCTCGACACCCCAAAGGCGACCCGGATTGCTTCGCAATCGACGGGCTTAATGCGTCGATAAAATTTTCACAACTGGGGTCAGAGTACTTTTGTGCTGACCCCAATTTATTAAAACTACATCGGCTGATTCAATTCAACCAAAACGCCATCGCAGCTTTTAGGGTGAATGAAGATAACTCGGCAGTTGTGTGCACCCAGTGATGGCGCATCTGACAAGAACTCATAACCCTTTGCTTTGAGGCGTTCGATGTCAGAGTCGATGTCATCGCTTCGAAAGCATAGGTGATGCATGCCCCCGCCTTTTTTGTCGATATACTTCTGGATCGGTCCTTGTCCATTCAGTGGGTGCACAAGCTCAATGCTTGTTTTGTCTAAAGGGAAAAATGCCGTGCTAGTCAGGGCGGACTCAACATCTTCTTGGCCTTTGAAATCCAATCCAAAGTCTTCAGCAAAGCGTTGAATTGCTTTCTGTAAATCAGGTACTGCAATAGCTATGTGATCTAAACCAGTAATCATGTTCTCTCTCGTTTGATAATGGGGTCAGAGCGCATTAGCGCTGACCCCAGTTGAACAGTTATTTAGTGTTTTAAATTCTATCCAAGAATACGGAACACGCTTGGGCTTTGATCTGTTTGATCTGCTCATCAGTGAGTGTTTCGATTTTTTCATCTGGCACGATCTTGAAGATTGGTTGCCCTTTCTTGATGATTTCTCCATCGCGTTCGATGAGGCATTTTTCAATAATGCCAGCAAAAGGAGCGTTCACTTTGTTGAACATTTTCATGACCTCAACAATGAATAGCGGTTGTCCTGCTTCGAAGTGCTGGCCCTCTTCAATAAACGCTGGTAACCCCGGTGCTTCACAGGCATAGAACATCCCGCCTGAAGGAGCAAGGATCTCATCACTCTTCGCTTTTGGAGGAGGAACAAGAACCTTCGCCATTGCATCCTGAAGATCGGGATCAGAAAGCGTATCTGGAATATGGATACTTAGGTCGTCATTCACACTCAAATTATAGAACTCAGTGCTGTATGCGACATGCGCGAGCAATAGCATGACGTCGTTGCCGAGCTGATAACCGGCGTGCGCCGCTTTAGTTGCTGACCACTGCTCTTTACCAAGACCTTTTGGAGCTCTTGCGGCCTTGAGTGCTTTATCAAGCTCGACAAAATCATTTGTACCGATGATGTCTTCAACTTGTTTGTAGAAGTCGGTAGCGGCTTGCAGAACTTCGTTGTCATGATCCCAGATCATACGTGCAGCAGGGTTTTCTGGCGTGAAGTCCATATTAAGATAGTGGTAAGTTTCGTCTAAGACGTGAATAGGGTTTCTTTGCCAAGACAGTTTGCCTTTTGCGCTTTGTGTAAAGCTGTCTTTATGGATGCTTAGCCATCCCGAAAGAACGTGAGGGTTGCTAAACAGTTGTTTCACTGCGCGTGTAAGAAGCAGTGCTTTGCGTTCAGCGGTGGCTTGAATGTCTTTTGCCTGCTCTGGTTGCTCGTTCAGAACTTTTTTGATGATCGCTTGGTAGGCCTGATCAACGTCGAGGTCGTTGGCAACCTGTTTCAATTGGCCTACAGCGGTGAGGTAGGGAACAATAAAACGGGTAGTGGGGCGCGCATTGATATTGTTGCCAATAAACCAATTCACTAAGCCGTAATGGAACTCAAGGTTCGTAGATAGATCTTTGCCCTCGAGTTTCGTTACGCGTAAGGTTTCAGCCATTTTCTGATAGCTATCAAGACGTGCATCGCCAACCGTTAGTAGCAACGCAACGTTAGAGTCATATGCGCCAGCTAAGTGGTAGCTCATGAAAACATTAGTATCAGGGTTGTGCCGACTAATACCTTGGTCATCACGAATTTCTCCTTCGAGAGGGTCCGACCAATATTTGATGATGCCCCCAGCATGTGGTGCTAGTGCGTCATTGGTAGCGTTCAAACGTGCTTCGACTGATGCATTGAAACGTGGAACACGTTCTGGTTTTGGAAGGCGTTTGCCATGCGTTGCTAAAAGCACCATCGCTTCGACGAGAGACTTCACGATGAAGCTTTCTTCCTCGTTATCAGGGTTGGTGAAACGCAAGCTATAGCAGAGTTCTGTGACGCGATGTTCTACCTGAATACGCGTGTTCATCTCCATGAAGAAGTGCTTGTCTCGATCAACAATACATTCGAAGGTTGATACGTTATCAAGCCCAACTGCTTCGCCAAAACGTTCGGCTTCTTGTTCCATTGCTTCGAGCGTCAGTATGTCTTGGCTGAGTACTTTCACTTCAGAATCGCGACCATCTTTTACGGCCTGCGCTAATGCATTCTGTAAGTCTTCGGTGGTTACAGAAACTTCGAGAAGCTTTTGCTCATGCATCTGTAAAGAGCAATCGCGGCCGCCTAAGGCTAGCGTCCATTCGCCGTTACCAATTACTTGGATTTCTTGGTGGCGAGTCGTTTCGATATTGAGCTCAATAAGCACGTTTTTGTTATCGCCAACGCCAGTGGCTTTTACTTCGTTCAGTATTTCAAGTACCAGTCCTGGGGCACTTTCTGAAACCGCCTGTAGGCGTTTTTCTTGGCTGCCTTTAAATGAAGAAGGGCTTGGTAGTATGCGCTGACCTTTACCTCCACCGCCGCCAATGGCTTTTAAGCGTATGCGGTTTTCTGGAAACTTTTTACCGATCTCAACGACTTGTTCGGCGATCGTTTGTTGAAGTTCTTCAACAGTATATAGGTCGATGCCTTTTTTGTAGCCTGCTGCAAGTACTAGGTCAGCTTTGTCTTCCATCGACTCAGTTTGCTTGAGCACAGCAACGTCTACATTTAGCGCTTCTTGTTCGCAGAGTGCCAATAGCGCAGCTTCGTCAGGATGTTTTTTCAATAGGGTAATAGCTGTTGCGTTATCAATACCCGGCGTCACGCTAACCCCAACTTTGAGTGCAGTGCGCTTCGCTTCGTCCTTCAAGCCCGCATCGTGTACGGTACGCGAACATGGGCCAATGAACGTGAGGCCTGCGCTTTCCATCGCGGCGACCATAGTTTCGTCTTCGGCCATAAAACCATAACCGGCAAAGATCGCGTTGTAGTCGTTTTCGTGCGCTATTTGAATGATTTGCTGAATACGTGCTTCGCGCTCAGCTTTATCGGCACCGGTATAGTCGGGTACGCGGTGAACGCGAGAAGAATCTTCCAACTGACGTAACTCAGGAGCGAGGGCATTCTGATATACGACGCTGTCTTTCTCGGACAATAAAATACCGAAGACATCAATGCCCATTTCTGTAAATACATCCATGGCTTCTTTTCTGATCGGGCCACGGCAAATGATCAATGGGCGAAGTTTACGGCAATCAAAGCTGCGTACCCATTTTGAGGACGATTTTTTTAGACGTCGATCTTCATGGATAAGTGCATTATTTAAATAATGGTTGGTAGTCGTTGCATTAGTCATGTGTTGAAACCTATTCCAGAGACCGATTAGAAAAATTCGCGCTGAACAGATTGCATAGGTTCAGCATTGTAGTGGCGAAGGTGGAAGCTCATGTTTTCACAGAGTACTTTTCTCAGGTCTTTGGGCATGACAATTTGAGAGATCGATCCAAGGCTCAAGGCTTCGTTTGGATTCATCAATTCTTCTTCGTAGCGTTTCGCCAGAATGGCTTCTTGCTCTGCACCCCATTCGGCACTTTCGTCTCCAGATTTTACGGCTGCGCGGATAGCACGAAGCTTCTTCTTGTAAACGAACTCGACACCGGCTGGCCCCATCACAGCTGCGCGCGTGGATGGCAGAGCAATAACGAAATCTGCACCGGTTGGATAGTTGTTATAAGAGGCATATGCACCACCAAAGGCATTGCGTAGGATCACTAAGAAGCGCGGGGTGCGCAAATCAACAATCGCATCGAGCATCGCGCGACCTGCCTGTACGATACCCATCGACTCTTGTTCGCGCCCAGGTAAGAAGCCTGTGGTGTCTTCCATGAAGATGACTGGAATGTTGTACAGATTACAGAAGCGAATAAAACGTGCGTTTTTATAGGCCGCGGCAATATCTATTTGTCCCGAGGCAACTGCACTGTTGTTCGCGACAAAACCAATCACGTTGCCGTCCATTCTTCCAAGCGCAGTAATGGTATTGCGCGCTCGATCAGGTTGAATCTCAAGGAAGTCGCCGTGATCGCATAATTCTTGAATAATGATGCTGACATCAAGTGGAGTGTTAAAACCGCTTGGGCTGTTAAAGGCCTTCTTCAGCAGGATGTCGATGTCCCACGTCTCACGCTTCACAGCATCAGACGTTGGCTGGTGCGGTGCGAGTTCGCTATTGTTACTCGGGATGTATTTAAGAATTTCTTTTACTTTCTTTAGCGCTGCTACTTCATCTTCAACGACAAAGTCAGTAACCCCTGTTTGGCTGTGAACACCCGGGCCACCCAACTCGTCAGGTGTTACGTCTTCACCCAATACGCTTTTCACAACACCTGGGCCCGTGAGTCCAAAGAAGGTATTTTTCGGTTGAATCATAAAGCTGCCTTGGCGAGGGAGATATGAGCCGCCGCCGGCATTAAATCCGAACATGCACATGATGCTAGGCACCACACCGCTGATTTTTCGCAGCGCGGTGAAGGCTTCGGCATATCCATCCAGACCGCCAACACCTGCAGGAACATAAGCGCCGGCGCTATCGTTTAGGCCAACTAAAGGGATTTTTCGTTTGCCTGCTAATTCGATTAAGCGTGCTAGCTTTTTACCGTTGGTAGCATCCATTGAGCCTGCGCGGATTGTGAAGTCGTGGCCATACAATGCGACGTCGCGACCATCTATTTTGATGATTGCTGTGACTAAAGACGCTCCGTCCAGGTTCGGGCCCCAGTTTTGGAAGAGTATGGTTGGCTCTTCATCAGTGAGTACTGAAATACGTTCCCATATTGTCATTCGCCCTTTGGCGTGCTGGCGGCTGATCGCTTTTACTCCAGCAGCTTTTTTAGGACGTTTGATGAGTTCCCAGCCTTTACGCAAACTGTCCTCATAGGGGCCAGGTTGATAGGTGGTTTGGCCTGGGGTTTTGAACTTCAATTCTTCTGTTTTATCGAAGGGGTTGTCTAAAGAAATAGACGGTATCGTGTCACTCATAAGCCGAAAACTATGTTGGGTTTGCGTTGGTCGCACTGGGCGATGTTCATTTTTATGGCGTGGATAATAAGTTGATGTGACTCGAAAGTGAAACTATGTCTTTTGATTAAAACGGTCGATAATTATAATTAAGTTATTGAATTTTATGGTTTTGATGATTTTTAATGTCGATTCGTAGACATATTAATATTTGATCAATAGACATAAACGATCAGAAAATCTGTGATTGGTCATTTTTGTTTTATCTAATGTGGGCTGCGTGTATCGCGATAATCTTGAGGGTTAAGCCCTGACCATTGTTTAAATGCGCGCGAGAATGCTCGTGACTCGCTAAATCCTAACTGTAATGCGATGTCTGCAATGCTGAAATTCGTGGCTTTGAGTTGTTGTTTCGCAAGTTTGAAGCGAACGTCATTTTTTATGCTCTGAATGGAGCTGCCTTCAGCGCTTAATTTTCGGCGTAAGGTGGGCTCGCTCATGCCCAGTTTTTCTGAAAGCTCTCTGCTATTTAGGAGCGATAAACGGTCTTCTTTGCGTAATTGACGAGGTTCGATGAGTTGTCGTGCTTTCGCCGAAATACTG
>NZ_LWGF01000441.1:0-657 GCF_001635355.1 Oleiphilus sp. HI0125 | reverse complement strand
CTTCGTCATAGCGGCGTAGGCTGTGTACGGCCGTCTGCCAATATTCTTCGAGCTCTAAAGCGCGATCAAATAAACCTTCTTGCTCATAAATATCTAGCGTTGCAAGTCCGGCCGCTGCAGCAACAGGATGTCCTGAATACGTATAACCATGGAATAGCTCGATGACTTCTTCAGGCCCATGCATAAATGCATCATGAATGTGATTACCAGCAAATACTGCACCCATTGGTAGAGCGCCATTTGTGAGGCCTTTTGCCGTCGTCATTAGATCTGGTGTAATGCCGAATCGGGTCGACGCGAATGGTGTTCCGATACGACCGAAACCACTAATTACTTCATCGAAAATAAGAAGAATATCGTGTTTCAAGGTAATTGCGCGTAGCTTTTCTAGGTAGCCTTGTGGCGGAACGTAAACGCCAGCAGAACCGACTAAAGGCTCGACAATAACTGCAGCGATATTCTCTGCTCCATGAAGAAGAACCATGTCTTCAAGCGCATCAGCTAAATAGGCGCCTTCTGGTGGCTGGCCTTTTGCAAAAGCCTGTTCTGGTAAATATGCATGAGGTAGATGGTCAACGCCGGTAAGCAAGCTACCAAAAGCACGTCGATTGTTACCTAAGCCGCCAACTGAAATACCGCCAAAGCCGACACCGTGAT
>NZ_LWGF01000440.1:0-610 GCF_001635355.1 Oleiphilus sp. HI0125 | reverse complement strand
ACTTAAACGGAACTTGATCAAGGTGATAAACAGTGTGCCAACAATCACTATCCCTAGACCTGGGATATTGACGAAATCCAAAATGCTGGAGTTCAGCAAAATTGCGCCGATAATAACTGCCGCACCAGCTAGCATCCCTATCAGGGTCGCTAAATCCATACTTTACCTGCTTTCGTTTTATGCCGATCGTTATCGTAGTGCTGCAATACAATGCGCGGTATTAGGTTGAACATTTCGCCACACACGAAATGCTTCCGCCGCCTGTTCTACAAGCATACCTAAACCATCCATGGTCATTGTTGCGCCGCTGTCTTTGGCCCAACAATTGAAGACCGTCTCTTGGTCCCCGTACATCATGTCGTAAACATGCGTTTCGCTTGAAAAGATCTCAGAAGAAATTTTCGGAAGCTCTCCTGAAAGGCTAGCAGAAGTTCCATTGATCACCAGATCAAATGCACTCGATAAATCGTCAAAACTCTCTGCTGTTAACTCTGCACCGCATGCAACAATTTCAGGTCTTTGTTTGTATCGGCCGACAAGCTGTTCAGCTTTAGAAAAAGTTCTGTTGCTAACTACCAACTGACTTGGAGCTGCCTCAAGAATCGGGAGT
>NZ_LWGF01000439.1:0-345 GCF_001635355.1 Oleiphilus sp. HI0125 | reverse complement strand
TGCGTACAATGGAATAGCTAGACCAGCTCGACCAATGTTGCCGCCTGGTGTGAGATCTGCCGCAGGTCGGAATATGTTGATGGCACTCATGATGGTGAGTACGCCGAAGCCATAGACCCAGAGTTCATGAATGAAGGCCACGTCAGCGGTTATTTTGGATCCATCTGAATGTGCTAGATCTCTAAATGCTACAGCAGACGCCAGTAGTAAGCCATTAGCAGCTAACTGAGCTGTGCTCGCCACGTAGTGATCTAAGCGAGACATCACCGGACGCATAGCAATGTGGTGACGTGTGAATGTAGCAGTTGTAGCGCATAGTAAGATTAGACCAACCAGAATAAATTT
>NZ_LWGF01000438.1:0-243 GCF_001635355.1 Oleiphilus sp. HI0125 | reverse complement strand
TTGTGTTCCTGAAGGAATAGAGTGCGGGATGGCTTCTTTGATGACTTTGCCGCTAATGAGAGCAGGGAAGTCATACCCCTGTGCCCAGTTTTTTGCTGTGTAGTCATAGAAGATATCAAACTCGTCTGACTTAAATGCTTCGAATGCGATGGATTGATCACGGTAAAAATCAAAGCGCACTTGATCGAAGTTAAACCGGCCTTGGTAAACGTTTAAGTCCTTACCCCAAAAGTCTGGTACGCG
>NZ_LWGF01000437.1:0-510 GCF_001635355.1 Oleiphilus sp. HI0125 | reverse complement strand
CTCGCTAGAGGGCGGCCTCGCTATTCTTTATGGCAATATCGCTCTTGATGGGTGTGTTGTGAAGACGGCAGGCGTTGATGAGTCAATCCACGTATTCACGGGTAAAGCAAAGATCTTCGAAAGCCAAGACTCAGCAGTAAAAGGTATTTTGAACGATGAAGTAAGTGAAGGCGACGTTGTCGTTATTCGCTACGAAGGTCCGAAAGGCGGCCCAGGGATGCAAGAAATGCTTTACCCAACAAGTTACCTTAAATCGAAAGGCCTTGGTAAAGCATGTGCGCTATTAACCGACGGTCGATTCTCAGGCGGCACCTCTGGCCTATCTATCGGTCACTGCTCACCAGAAGCTGCAGCAGGTGGTGCTATAGGCCTGATTAAAGAGGGCGACATCATTGAAATCAACATTCCTGAACGTAGCATCAACGTGAAACTTAGCGATGCTGAGTTACAAGCTCGCCGCGATGCAATGGACGCAAAAGGAAAAGATGCGTGGAAGCCATTAGAAGATCG
>NZ_LWGF01000436.1:0-277 GCF_001635355.1 Oleiphilus sp. HI0125 | reverse complement strand
GACTCTCACCGTGTGTTGGACGGTGACAGATTCCCCGTCACCAAGCCCTTGCGTATCAGGGCTTATACGATCCAAGGTATAACGCCAGCGTCCGTTTTGATCTACCGTCAATTGCCCATATTGATCGGCACCGCCGCCATCAATTGACCAAGTATGCGTGTCGCCACGATCAGGGTCGCCATCGCGTAGTCTTCCGCTCACCGTTTCGACTTGGTCTTCTATCACACTGCCAGTTGCTCGCCCTCTAATGGCAGGAGAATCATTTGTACCCTCAACA
>NZ_LWGF01000435.1:0-273 GCF_001635355.1 Oleiphilus sp. HI0125 | reverse complement strand
TTTGAAAGTCTGTCTTGCGACGCACTGATTTTTTTGACGTTCAGGACAGGTCAGCTATCCGCAAGAAGGTAACGTTTTAGTTATTGCTCCATTAACGACTCCTAATGTCTATTTGCGAATGGAAAACCAATGTCCGCTTTTCATTCTTAGTACGTATTAACGCCTTGCCCATGGGCTTGAGGTGCGAAGCAACGCAACTCCAAAACCACGAAGTGGCTAGGCATGCGGCAAATTGTTATAGGGCTTATTCGTCAATACCAGCATCGCAATCGT
>NZ_LWGF01000434.1:0-220 GCF_001635355.1 Oleiphilus sp. HI0125 | reverse complement strand
CACGATTAATAGATCACCTGACTTAAGTATTGGTTACGTTCCGCAAAAGCTTCACATTGATCAAACGCTACCGATGACGGTTGAGCGTTTTATGAGTCTACCTAAAAAGCACAGTAAGGCGAGTCTTGTTGAAGCACTCGAGATGGCAGGTGTTCCCAATCTCGGGAAGCAGCAATTAATGGACTTGTCAGGCGGGCAATTCCAACGCGTATTATTAGCG
>NZ_LWGF01000433.1:0-4329 GCF_001635355.1 Oleiphilus sp. HI0125 | reverse complement strand
GATATTGTTATGAAGTCTTTGTTTTTGAAGTTTGGTGTATTTTCCTTTCTTGCAGCATTTACGATCAATGTTTCCGCAGGACTTTTAATCAACCCAAAACGTGTCGTATTAGAAGAACGTGAGCGAGCGGCTGCGCTTGACCTGTTGAACGATGGAGCGCAAAAGGCGCGTTATCAGATCTTTTTTGAACAAAAGCTAATGCGTGAAGACGGCAGCATTGTTGATCTAGAGATGCTTGATCCGGATGCGCAATATGCCAAAGATATGATTCGTTATTCTCCTCGTCGTGTGGATATTGAACCTGGGCAGCGTCAAACCATTCGTATAGCTGCGCGCCGTCCGAAGGGTCTTCCGGATGGCGAGTATTTGTCGCACCTTGTATTCCAAGAAATTCCTATTACTGCTGGAGCCGAAGAAGCTAATGACGATGAAGAGCCTACGGTATCGGTTAAACCTCGTCTGAAAATCGCTATTCCTATTATTATCAGAAAGGGTGAGTTGAGTTCTGTTGCGGGTTTAGAAAGTATTATTTTTGATGCGACAGAAGGTAAGAATGGCGCGTTCGAAATGCAGATTACACGTGAAGGGTCGTCATCCTTATATGGCAGTGTAGAGGTTTTTGAGAATGACAACGGTAAAGCGGGTGATCGCGTTGCTATGTCAAAGGGTGTTGGCGTATATACAAGCATCAACAAACGTTTGGTTAAAGTACGTTTAGCTCAGCCTTTAGAGCCAGATCAGACCTCTTTTATTATTCGTTTTGATGAAGACGAGAAGTACGGTGGTACAAATCTCATTGAAGAACGCTTTGAGTTAAGTCAGTAATGTTATAGAGGGCGCTCGATCATATCGGCGCCTTTTTCGTATATGCAGCACCCTTTCTTGTTCAACATTTTTTGTAGCCTCAGGTTTAGCATGTTTGCTTTTCTTGTGTTCGCTATGCTGTTGTCTAGTGCGAAGGCTACAGAGTTAGAACTTGATGATGAAGACTTGCTAGTAGTTCAACTCAGTGTAGGGCCTTACACTGATGACGAACCTATCTTTATTTACCGCTCCCCAGAACAAACCTTGTTACCAGTCGATACGATCGCATCATTACTAGAAATTGCTATTGAATCGGACATCGATGAATTATTAGTATCCGGTTGGGTAGGGGATGAGAGTAATACCTTTGAACTTGATCTGACTAAACAAGAATATTATGCCAAAGGCGTTGCTCAGCCTTGGCCGCAAACGATGCGTTATGCGGAAGACGGCTTTGATGTTTATCTCGATCAACAGACCTTGCAAGATCTTTTCGGATTCAATTTTGATATTGATGTGTCTCAACTTCAGTTGCGTGTTGATGCTTCAAAAGATATCCCATTAATTGCCAAGCTCGAGCGCAAAAAACGCCAAGAAGAAATAGAACGTCCCGAGCTGGAAACACTTCCTGAGACTTATATTCCAAACACCTATGAGTGGTGGAATATGCCGCACTTCGATATCTCTATCGGTGCTGACGTTGAGAAAAATCGAGGTGCGAGCGATTTTCGACATGATCTCGTTGTTCAAGGTCGGGCCGATGTGGCAAAGCATTCGCTTCAAGCAAGCTTGATCTCTAATAATAGTGATACAGATATACGCTTAACGTTTTCGCGCGCCTCTGAAGGGCCGGACAAAACGATCGCTCTAGGTATGGATCGTTATGAGGTTGGGGATGTGACCGGGTTGAGTGATGCGCTGTTATTTTCTTCTGTTCAGGGTAGTGGGGCTCGCTTGTCTCGCGGTGGCGAGTCAATTCAAGAGCAGGGCGATGTGATCACGCTTGAGGGTGATGCACCTCCAGGATGGGAGGTCGAACTTTATCGCAATGGTAGCTTGATAGAATTTTCTGAAACCACAAGCCAAGGTCGCTACATCTTTGAGAATGTACCCATTTATTTGGGCGAGAATATTTTTGATATTCGTTTGTATGGGCCTCAGGGGCAAGAGCGTGAAATTCGTGAGGTAGTGTCATCGGGCGGGGCAATGCTTAAGGCCGGTGCTTGGGAATACGACATTTGGAGCTTACAAAGAAATCAGCGATTAGTCGGTGGGAAGATCAACGATTTTAATGAGGTGACGAACTTTAATATGGCGGAGGTCCGCTATGGATTGCATAGAAGTTTAACTGCTCGCTTAGGGTTAAGCGCAATGACGCCAAACTCCACATCAACTGATCGCCAATACTTTCATACCAGTTTGTATGGAAGTTTAGGGCAAGCATTGTCGCAGTTTGATTACGCGAAAGATCTTGATGGTGGTTCAGCGTATCAATTAACGCTTCAGAGCCGTCTGCTTGATACTAGCTTGAATGCTTCTGCATTCAAGTTCTCTGATCTAATTAGTGACCGTAATCAAAATGGTAAATTAGATTCTGAGTATGCACTTCGTCTTGATCGATCATTTTTAGTCGGCCTGCCGAGTGCTTTGTCTGTGGATTTAGAATTCAGAGATCGCTCATTTGTGGATGGCGACGGAAACTTCACGACTAACCTGCGCAAAGCAACGGGGTGGGCGGGATATCAATTCGTAAACGAGCTTTTGTATTTTAAATCATCAGGGAGCTCAGATATCTCGCGAACAGACGGTGGCTTCAGCGCCACAAGACGCTGGGAAGGGTGGCGTTATAAGGGTTCTATTGCGTATAGTGTCGCCCCCTCATCTAGCGTGAATAGCCTTTCTTTTTCAGCGTCGCATAAGTTCGCCAGCAACATCAATTACACTGGTTCAGTGGCTTATAACTTCACAGGTAAAGATGTATTCAGCAATGACAACACCCTAACGTGGGAGTTTGAGAAATTTTCCGTGTCGGGCAGTGCTGGCTTCAATACCGATGGATTCGCTTATCTAGGTGCAACGCTTAGTACTTCCGTTGGCTATGACGCGAAGAGAGATAGTCACTTCTTATCGAATGAAAGTTCAGTCAATAGTGCATCGTTAAATGCACGAGTATTTATTGATGAAAACGATAATCAGATGTTTGATGAAGGTGAAGAAACTGTGCCAGGTATCCGCTTTAAGGGTAAGAGTAAATGGCGAACGTTTGAAACAGGCGATGACGGCGTCGTTGTTTTGAAAGGGATCGATCATCTTCAAATGGAAAAAATTGAGATTGAAGAAAAGAGTATTGAAGACCCGTTTATAAAAGCTGCTTCCGGCCCACTTTTTGTCTACACACACGCAGGCTCAGTGTTACAGCAAGATATTCCTTTGGCTTATACGTTTGAAGTTGAAGGCAGCTTGTTTGTGAAACAGAACGGACAGCAACGACCTTTAAGCACGGTAAGGGTAGAGGTGCTTAATGAGGCGGGTGATCAAGTAGCTTTGACGCGCTCCGAATATGACGGGGTGTATCTGCTGTCAGGCTTGCTGCCAGGGAAGTACTGCGTTTCAGTTAATGAGAATGATTTGGCTGATCGTGATCTTCAAACGATTGAACCAACATGTTTTTATTCTGATGGTAAAGATGGCGTTGTGTTCATGGAGGATATCGTCTTTTAGTTGACGTGCTAGGCACCTTTTGCCGGGCAAAACGGGCTTATGTAACATTGCGTAACTTTTTGTGTTGCAGTGTTACAAATCTGTCCTATACTCGAAGTCCTAAATTTTTGGGGCTTCGACATGTCTGCGTGTTTTGGTTTAAAGCATATCCTGATGACGGGATCTCTCACGATGCTATCTCTTGCTGTGCACGCAGATCGCTTTAGTGCGCGTTTTGAGATCGTTGATTCTGTAAGCCTTTCCTCCATAGCGCTTGATGGCGCTGAGTCATCTTTAAACCCTGAAGACTGTAGTCCATCTTCTTCGACGGTCAATTCTGACTTTGATGCATGCGATGGCATGTTTCACACCAATCTAGACCTTGAAATCACCCAAGCCAGTTTGTTTATTGATGGAGAACCACTGCCTTTTGAATATTATTCGCAAAGCTTCAATGGGGGAGTGGATAGTGGTGTCGAAGAAATTATGTTGGTAATGCAATAGAGCTGAAAATAAGGCTTTTATGTCGCAGAGTGCTTTGGTATTATGCGCGCACGTTGATCGGCACTAGCCACAACGCACTATGGTAACTCTTGTTGGTTCCCTCGCAATGATAAATCGTGAACCTGGTCAGGCCCGGAAGGGAGCAGCCACAGCGGTGGACTCATGTGCCGAGGTGTAGCTGGCGAGAGTTGCCACCCAAATTTCCCCCTTTAGAATTTCTTGCTTCTTGCTTCTTGCTTCTTGCTTCTTGCTTCTTGCTTCTCGCGCTATGTGCGTTAGTTCCGATGTGTCAGATTATTTTACTGTTTGATATGAGCTGTA
>NZ_LWGF01000432.1:0-23006 GCF_001635355.1 Oleiphilus sp. HI0125 | reverse complement strand
GTTTTTGGAAGATTTTCTTGTTTTGTTATTTGGGTTGCAGGCGCAGAAAAGTCCCCAAAAAGCTCAAATTTTGCGATATTTCTTTTGGGTGTTCGCTCTGGTGTGATCGCTTGTTTTGGAATGTTTGAAGCCTGCTGCTCTTTCTTCGAGGTTTCATCTAAATAAAATGGGTATAACTGGTATGCAGTTGCCGCGACCGAACCCGCTAGTAATAAAAGTGCGATGATCCATGGAAATTGTTTAGCGAGCATGTTTACTAAAATCCGCGACGATTCAGAATGTAATTATTATTAAACGGTGCCGTCATACAAATAGTTTGACGCACGATTTATAAACTTATCATAAAGGTGCGCCAGAGAGTGAGTGGTGCGTTAAATTTTGAAGTTGTTGATTAAGGCTTCAAGGTTCTGCGTGCTAGACATAAGTTGATCACTTGCTGTCAGAGATTCGTCAGCATTTGTTTGAGACTGAGCTCCAAGTTGAGATATTTGTTGAGCGCTGTTTTGAATGTGCTCGGTCATCATTGACTGCTCTTCGGCGGCGCCTGCAATTTGCTGGCTCATCGCAACAATGCTTCCTACGCTGTTTACGATTTGTTCGAGGGCCGCGCTGACTTCAGCGCTGTGTGAAACCGTTTCATCAGTCGTTTGGTGGCTCTTGGTCATTGAGTTGACAGCAAGACCAACACCTTTGTGGAGTTTGTCTACCATTAAATCGATATCTTCGGTCGACTTTTGAGTGCGCTGTGACAAGGTTCGTACCTCGTCAGCTACCACGGCAAAGCCGCGTCCTTGTTCTCCAGCTCGAGCAGCTTCGATCGCGGCATTCAAAGCGAGAAGATTGGTTTGCTCTGCAATGGCTTTAATCTCGACCAATGCATTCGTAATTTCTTTACTGTCGTCCGATACCTTGTGGATGTGGTCGACAGAAAGTTTTATTTCGTTCGCTAGGCGATCAATAGCTGTAACGGTTGCTTGAACGATCGATTGTCCAGTTTGTGCACGTGCCTCAGCTTGTTGCGCCGCTTCAGAGGTTTGAGCCGTGTTTTGAGCGACTTCACCAACTGCTGCAACCATTTGGGTCATCGCATTTGAGATTTCATCGGTTTCAGCTTTTTGTTTGTGGAAAGTGTCGCGTGTTTCCGTTGCAATGTCGTTGAGCTTGTTTGCGTCAGTCGATAAGCCATTAATCATGAAGCGAGCTGTTTCAATGAGCTGTTTGACTTGCATGGTCATATCGTTAAAGGAGTACGTGAGCGCCCCAAGTTCGTCTGACGATTGCTTTTCCATTTTGACGGTGAGATCGCCTGAAGCAACGCGTTTGGCAGCTACCGAGAAAGATTCAATCGCGCGCTTCACAGACATCGAAAAGCCCGTGTACAGATAAGCAATTACGATCAATACGACAAAAATAGTGCTGAACAGGTAAACCAAATAAGATTGCTGTTCTTGAATGCGTGCTTTAAGAATATCGCTTAATTCAGTCGCCGCAATCTCATTTAAATTCTCGAGCTGTGCGTAGGTTTCATCGATCTCATTACTGAACAGCTGCCAGTCTAGCGATAAACGCACCGCATTCATTAGGTCTTCATCGATGGTGGTATTTAGCTTGTTGATGTTTGAACTGATACTGCTGAGCGCTTGCTTGAGTTCGGGGTTTATATTGCCTTCTTGCTCAAGCAGTGCGTTCAACTTGTCTTGGGCTAACAGTAGAGCTTCGTATTGACGATTGAGCTCATCGCTTGCGAGATAGCTAAGGTTGCCATCGTATAACGAATAAACGCCATAGGTTCTGACCTGCGCAAGTAGTGGTGATAGAGAGTTGTTTAAGGTTGAAGCGATTTGAAAGTATGACTGGATCAACGGATCTTCGTCTAAAGCCAAATGGGTCGACTGGGCAACGTCTAGAGCCAATTGCTGAACAGAGCTTTCTAGCTTCTTATACGAGTTTCGCTGGCTGGCAATATCAAGGTCTTGAGGAGTATTAATGACATCAGATTGCGCCGCTTTCAAAGCTTCAACGATCTCTGGGTTTAGCACACTCAAATCTTCTGAGATGTTTTCCAATAGATCGTTATTTAAATTATTGCTTCGCCGAGATTGATTTGCGAACGCCATATTTTGACGCTGTCGATTTAATGACTCAAAGTCAATCTGACGCTGAAAGTTGTGTTCATACGACAGTAGCGAAAAGTATATACCTGCGCCCCCTAACTTGTTTTTAGAGTCGCTAATTTGATCCTGAAGCTGAGAAAGAAGAATCCATCCAAGTGCGGCAATCGGCAGTATCCATAGAATACTGATTAACGCGAACTTTTGTGTGTAGCTAAGGCGATTCATTAATGCAATCGCAGGGGACATTAGGCTATTCAAGAAAACTCCTGTTTTTTCTAACTTGATGTACTTGGTAAACAAGCTGTCATAGCGTTGTGTTAATTAATATCGGCTATGAGGTCTGATAATTTAGTCCATTATCTGTGTTTCGCTAATTAAATCGGCGGATAGTTTACGGCATCGTGACGGGTGTGACGCATGGCTCAGTTTAAACTCGACTTACAATGATTTAATGTACTGTGCTTACGGTGCGCCGATAAATACACATAGAATGGCGTCCTGTTTTGGCAATTCGTTTTGGCTTTTGCCCCGATTATTTTTGAGATGATAGAGAGAGTTGCGTGACCGAACTCGCACCCGCACCTGATCAGCTAGAAGAAAACCTACCGTCAACAATCCCCGAGTTTGAAAGGCTTCCCTTCACATTCGCTAAAAAACAGGGGGTTGTTATTGCGTTGGTTAATGACGAACAAAAGGTTTTGTATCGCGCTGGAATCACTAATAGCGCATTCGTAGAAGTGAATCGTGTTACTCGTGGCTCGCTGGATTTTGAATTAGTTAGTGAGCAAGAATTCGAAGAAGCATTAAACGCGTCTTATCAAAGTGACTCAGCTGAGGCCATGCAAATGGTTGAGGGCTTGGGTGACGATATGGACCTTGCAAGCCTTGCAAACTCAGTGCCTGAAACTGAAGACCTCTTGGAGCAAGAAGACGACGCCCCTATTATCCGGTTGATTAACGCGATCTTGACCGAGGCTGTTAAAACAGGGGCGTCCGATGTGCATATCGAGACTTTCGAGAAACAGCTTGTCGTGCGTTTTCGTATTGATGGCATTTTGCGTGAGATCGTAAAGCCAAAACGTGCTTTGGCGCCGTTGCTCGTTTCTCGAATCAAGGTTATGTCTAAATTAGATATCGCCGAAAAACGGATTCCGCAAGATGGTCGTATCTCTCTTCGTGTTGGGGGGCGAGAAGTAGATGTTCGTGTATCCACAATGCCGTCAGCAAATGGTGAACGCATCGTTCTGCGTCTATTAGACAAAAACGCGGGGCGGCTAAGCATCCAACACTTAGGCATGACTGACCGTGATAGCGGAACGCTGAAATCTATTTTGGCTCAGCCACATGGAATTATGCTGGTCACGGGTCCGACTGGTTCTGGTAAAACAACCACACTATATGCCGGATTGTCTGAGATTAATGACCGTAGTCGAAACATACTTACGGTCGAAGATCCGATCGAGTACAACCTTCCAGGAGTCGGTCAAACCCAAGTAAATACGAAAGTGGATATGACTTTCGCTAGAGGCTTGCGCGCCATACTTCGTCAAGACCCAGATGTCGTGATGATCGGTGAAATTCGGGATTTAGAAACGGCGGAAATTGCAGTTCAAGCCAGTTTAACTGGTCACTTAGTGCTGTCTACACTGCATACTAATACGGCTGTTGGCTCTATAACCCGTATGATGGATATGGGTGTTGAGCCATTCTTGATTAGCAGCAGTCTCGTTGGAATTATTGCGCAGCGTCTAGTTCGAGTGCTTTGTGATGACTGTAAAGAAGCGTATGTTGCAGATGAGGGAACATGCAGATTGCTAGGAGTTGATCCTACAAATCCACCAACCCTATACCGTGCCAAAGGGTGCAGTGAATGTAATCACTTAGGCTATCAAGGGCGATTAGGTGTTTACGAGATTATCGAGATCGATAATCAGATGCGTAGCTTGATCCACGATCGTGCAAGTGAGAAAGAACTAGAAGCCTGCGCTCGAGAAAAATCCCCTGCAATTTTTGATGATGGGGCAAGGAAGATCTTAGATGGTGTGACGACTGTTGAAGAAGTCTTACGTGTCACACACAAAGGTTAGTTATGGCAGCCTTTGAATATGTCGCTCTTGATGAGCGTGGTAAAAAACAGAAAGGCGTTATAGAAGCGGATTCCGCGCGTCAGGTGCGTCAGTCTCTTCGAGATAAAGGATGGATGCCGCTCGAGGCGAATCAAGCCGCTGAACAAAAACAGTCTAAAAGTCTTCTAGCGCGTAAGCCAAGTTTGAGCGTACGCGATCTTGCTTTAGTTACTCGCCAAATCGCCACATTAGTTCAAAGCGGGATCCCTATCGAAGAAACGCTCAGTGCCGTGGCCTCTCAAAGTGAGAAACCTAATATTCGCAGTATGATTTTGGCGATTCGATCGAAGGTTTTAGAAGGTTTTACCTTGGCAGATAGCTTGGCGGAATACCCCGCGGCTTTCCCTAAGTTATATCGATCAACTGTTGCAGCTGGCGAAACTGCCGGGCATTTAGATTTAGTGTTGAATCGACTCGCTGATTATACCGAAGGACGTCAGGCTGCGCGTCAGAAAATCCAATTAGCAGCTATTTACCCAGTGATATTGTCGATCGTTGCAATTTCTATTGTTGTGTTCTTGTTGACCTATGTGGTGCCTGACATCATTGAGGTATTTATCAATAATGGGCAGGCTCTCCCTCCTTTGACGCAAGCTTTACTGAGCGTTAGCGACTTTTTAGCAGAATGGGGTGGATTACTAGCTGCATTTTTGGTGATCGCTTTTATTGGTTTCCAGTATATGTTGAAACGGCCCAGCTTTAGATTTCAGTGGCACCGACGATTGCTTGTTTGGCCATTTATTAAGAAATTGAGTCGGGGAACAAATACTGCTCAGTTTGCAAGTACCTTGAGTATTTTAACTAGCTCTGGCGTGCCGCTAGTTGAAGCGATGAAAATTAGTTCAGAGGTTCTCAGTAACGACTGTCTTAAAGCGTCATTACAAGACTCCGCGAAACAAGTCAGTGAAGGTGCGAGTCTGCACAAAGCGCTAGAGAATACGGGATATTTCCCACCGATGATGGTTCATATGATTGCTAGCGGTGAGTCTAGCGGCGAACTGGATCAGATGTTAGAGCGAACCGCGAGCCATCAAGAGAGTGATTTGGCCGCACTAATTGAAACGATCGTCGGTTTGTTCGAGCCCTTAATGCTCTTATTAATGGGGGGCGTGGTATTAATTATCGTCCTCGCGATTATGTTGCCAATCCTCGGAATGAGTAACTTGGTTGGCTAAAAAAAACTAATGAAGAAAGGTGTTATTCAATGAGTGTCCACGGTAAAAAACAACATGGTTTTACCTTGATTGAAATCATGGTTGTGATGGTTATTTTGGGTCTTTTAGTGGCAGTGGTAGCGCCAAATATACTTGGACGCGGGGAAGAAGCGAGAATTGGCGTTGCTAAAACGCAGTTGCGTAACGTTTCGTCTGCTCTGGATTTATATAAGCTCGATAATTTCAATTACCCTAGCACTGAGCAAGGTTTAGAGGCTTTGGTTAATAAGCCATCAGGTTCACCTGAACCAAAGAACTGGAGCAAAGATGGATACTTGCCAAGCGTTCCAAAAGATCCTTGGGGTGTTGAATATCAGTATGTAAGCCCAGGCTCTGAAGGTCCTTACGACCTGTATTCGTTTGGCGCAGATCAGCGCGAAGGCGGTGAGGGTGATGCGGCTGATATTAGTGTGCACGACTTAAACTAAGTTATGTTTTTTTCTTCCGAGCAATATCAACGTAATAAGGGCTTTACGCTCATTGAATTGTTGGTCGTGATGGTATTGCTTGGATTGCTCGCTGGCCTTGCTACGACGAGCTTCGGCGGTAATCAAGCGCGTGAATTGGATATAGAAACCAATAGAATGCATGCGCTCATGCGAACCGCGGCAAATGAAGCTATCTTTAGTAATGCTGAAATCGGTGTTCGAATTAGTGAGCAGGCTTACGATTTCATTTCGTACAACGAAGAAGAACAAAATTGGTCCCTCGCGACCAGCCCAGTCCTAAAACCTCAAGTATTGCCCGAATGGATGTTTCTCGAATTTGAGAGAGAAGGTGAAGAGGTAGTTCTCCCGAGCTCTGAAAAAGAAGAAAGTGAATTTGGTGGCAGTGTTTTTGATGATGACGATTCAAGTTCTACTAGCGATTCTTCTCTGCGGGATAAAAAGACGCCAGATTTCATGTTTCTGTCTAGCGGCGATATTACCAATTTTACGGTACGTTTAAGTTTGCGAGACGACCTTGATATATTCAAAGAAGTTACGCTGAATGAGTTTGGGGAAATATCGTTACCCCACCTTGAAGATGAGTCTCAGTAATGTTTCGAACGAACCATGGCGGGTTTACGTTGATCGAGGTGCTTGTCGCGCTTGTTTACTTTTCTTTGATTGGTGTTGTTCTGCTTGAAGTGAGTGCATCATCTACCAACAATGTACTATCAGCTCGTTTAAATAGTTACGCAACGTGGATTGCTGAGAACAAGTTAACCCAGCTTCGTCTTGAGGAAGGCTTGCCAGCCACGCGAGAATATAAAGAAGACATCGAATATGGCACTGATGAGTGGCAGGTCGTGACGGCCGTTCAAGCGACAGAAAATCCAGATATCCATCGCGTTGAAGTGAGAGTGTCTCTTCGGCAGTCTGAAGATAATGAATTGTCGCAAATTCGTTCATTAACAGGGTTCATTGGTCGGTATTAATCGTATGCGTCGCAGTCATGGTTTTACCCTGTTAGAAGTATTGATAGCGATCAGTATTACTGCATTGATCGGCCTAGGGGCATGGCAATTGCTGAATACTGCAATACGCACCTACGAGTTGGGTCAGGAAAGTTTAGAGAGTTTGTCGCAATTGCAACGTGCTCAATTACTTATCGCTCGCGACTTCCAACAGGTCGTTCCCCGTGCAATTCGAGACGAATATGGTGATTATTCTGCCGCCTTACTTTCAGGTGATGAGTTTGATGTCGTCGAATTGACGCGTGTTGGATGGCGAAACCCAATTCAGGAAGAGCGTTCAGATACGCAGCGAGTCGCTTATTCAATCGATGATGGCGATTTGATAAGGCGTTATTGGAAGGTTCTTGACCGCGCCCAGGATTCGGAGGCGATTTCGCGAAGACTTTTAAGTGATGTTGAATCTTTCTCTGTTCGTTACCTCAATGATAGTGATGCATGGGTGGACGAGTGGCCACCTCAAGAGTTCGAGGTTGACGACTCTGTATTAGACAATATGCGCCGCTTCGTAGTGCTGCCAAAAGCTGTAGAAATCAATCTCTCTCATCCTCGCTACGGAAATATCTCTCGCCTTTTTCAGCTACCGAATTACCTGGAAAATACGCTTATTGACTCTCAGCGCGGGAATGGAGGGCAGGGTGAAAATAGTGATGATCAAAATGCCGGTGGTGATCAAGGCAACTCAGATGGGACGGGTTCCTCTAACAATGGCGCAGGAGAGCAAAATTCGTCACCTGATAATGGCATCACAGGCGGGAATTTATGATGCTAGGATTCTCGCAATCTTCCCCGTTTAAAGGCTCGCTCGTAAAGCAGCGTGGTGTCGCATTAATGCTTGTCATATTGATCTTCGCGCTAGTAGCGATTCTTGCAACAGGCATTTATAAACGACAAAAAATATTTATATACGGGGCGAGCGGTTTGGTTACTAGCGCACAAGCCTATGAATATGCGCTCGGGTCCGAGACTTATGCGCGGCGCTTGCTTTTAGAAGATTGGCGCGAAGACAAAGATAAAAACGAATTTGTAGACGATACTGCGCAAACGCAAGATGCCTTGTTGCTTCCTGTTGATAATGCTCTGTTGGAAGCCCAGTTTAATGACTTACACGGAAGAATTAATCTCAACGACCTTGTTTATGTTGATGGTGTGGCGAATCAAATAATGGCTGATCGGTTTAAGCGTTTGCTTAACAGACTCTCCCTTGATGATGTAAAGGTAGAGCGTTTTCAAGATTGGATAGATGAAAATCAAGATGCGACCGGTATTGAGGGCTATGAAGATGGAGAGTATCTATCGAAGGATGTCCCTTATCGCACTGGAGGGCAGGTGTTCGTGCATCCAAGCGAAATGTTGTTGATTGAGGGGGTGAACCAGGAAGCGTATGAAGTATTACTGCCTTTCGTATCGACTCTCCCTCAAGGTCGAGCGCCCATCAATGTTAATACGGCGAGCCCAGAAGTACTTCAAAGCCTCATTGAGAATTTGCCCGATGAGGTAGCCGAGAGTCTCGCGTCAAAATCAGACGAAACGCCTTGGGTAAACATCCAAGAATTTGCTCAAGAACCTGATTTAAAGGGACTTAAATTAGACCAAACCTATTTAGGTGTCGCATCAAGTTTTTATGAACTAGCGACACGCATAACGCTGGATGAGAGAAAAGTTCGATTGCGTTCAATTCTCTATCGCGCTCAAGAAGATGGTAGTGTAACCTTAATTCAACGTGATCAAGGCCAGAAGTACCTTATAACTAAGTCTGGTTCGCAAACGAGTACACAATAATAATGGCACATAAAGTTTTTCTTTTACCTGTTGAACCCTATTCACCCAATGATGCGCGGTATGACTGGCGTCTTTATGATTTGAGTGGCGTGAAAGTCGGCGGTGGCTCAGCTATTTCAACAGATGACTTGCAACAAGTCTTGATGCAAAACGGAGCAGAAAGCGTTAAGGCTGTGTTGGTATGGCCGAGCAATTTGAGCTTCAGTGCGAACGTTGACCTTCCATCTAAGAACGCCCGTTACGCCCAGCAAGCCATAGCATTCGCAATCGAAGATAAGCTAGCAACAGATATCGAATTACTGCATTTTGCATTAGGTAAAAATAACAGTAAGACGGGTACGCCTGTGCGTTGCGTCGAGAAGTCGTTGTTTATTGGGTTTCACGATGATGTTCTTGAGGCTAAGCCGGACGTTCAACTAAGTGCATCGTATATAGACGCAGAGATGCTGGTTTCATCTGAAGCTGATATTGTTATCAGCCTCGAAGGTGATACCGCTATCGTCAACGCTAAACAATGTGCCGTGCGTGTTCGAGCACAAAATCTAGTTCCCTACATGGATACTTTGTTGCTTGGTCCAGATGACGAAAGCGCTGAAACGATCAAAATTAAGGTGTACGATCACAACGCGAATGAGGCCGATCATAAGATTTTATTGGCTGAGTTAGAGCAATATCCAGGGTGTGATATCGATATCGAAGCCTTGTCGATATCGAGTTTAGACTTATTGGTAGAGTCTTATTTTCACGCGGGTGCGCCAGAGATTGATCTATGCCAAGGTGAGCTTAAAATCGTCCAAGAGGGTTCAGGTCAATTGCGCCAATGGGCATGGGTTGCAGGCGTTGCATGTATTGCTTTCTTGTTACAGCTTGGTGTTTTTATTGGTAAGGGCATGCACTACCAGTCATCTGCGGATGATCTGGCTCAACAAGCCTTAGCAACTTACAAGCAAGCGGTACCAAATTCGAAAAATGTTTCGGTTGGAAGGTTAGCTCGCATTATCAAAGGTAAGCTTCGCCAATCGAACAATAAAGGTGCTGATGTTGGATTCTTGACCTTATTAGGCGAAGCAGGCTATCAATACCAGCAGCGCAAAAACTCTACTGATATTCAGTTTACTGCCTTGAGTTTTAACGCCCAGCGCGGTGAGCTAGTAATCGAACTACGCGCTAAGAATTTTGAACAGATGGATCAGCTGAAAACCGCAATTGTTTCGGCAGGTTTGATTGCGAAAATAAGTTCCGCGGTTCAAGAGAATCAATATTACCGCGGACGTTTGAGCGTAAGTGAGGGGTAGGGTAAATCATGATTAAAAGTCCATTGTTTACTCAGGCGAAGGATCGTTGGGAATCGCTAGAAGCGCGTGAGCAGTTCAGCCTAAAAGTTATGTTTGTCGCAGTTGTTACTTCACTTATGTACTTCGCAATGTGGGTGCCAGCACAAAGCTATATGGATCGCGCCGAGCAAGACCTAAAAGATAAAGCAGCTCTTCTTGAATTGGTTAAGAGTTCGCGCGATCAGCTGCGCAGTTCTTCATCGAATACGTCGAATGCTTCTAATCTTAATAGCCAGCAATTGGTTTCTACTGTGACGAACATGGCACGAAAGCAATCATTAAACCTAAAACGTTTTGAACCTAGCGGAGAGAATAAGGTCAAACTCTGGGTTGAAGATGTGTCCTTCGATACATTAGTCACATGGCTCAGCACTCTCGAACGTAGTGTTGGGGTGCAGGTCGAGCAAATTTCCGTTGAAAAAGAAGATAAACCCGGTATTGTTAGTGCAAGGTTGACGCTATCGTCCTAAACTGACTGCACTTGTGCTCTTATGAGCACACTACGTTTAGCTCGTTCATCTATAAAAGGGGTCCCAGGATGCCAATTACCACCGATGAAGTAGAGGCGCGTGTAGTAAGGCTTGATGCCAGTGCCATTAAGGAAGCAAGAACAATTCTATTTCGTGCTTACAAGCACGAACCTACTTTCAAATATTTGTTCCAAGCGGAACGTCCTGGCTATGATCAGCGAGTACGCGCCACTATTCGGGAATTATGCCACTTACACTTTTCGTTAGATCAAGAAGTAATCGGTTTAACACTAGACAGTCGCTTGATCGCGGTTGCTCTAGTTGGTAGCCCTGTGGTTCGTCTTGATTTGAGTCGGCAATTTGCTTGGCGAATGCGAATGTTATTAACGGCAGGTTCTGAAAGTACTTGGCGATACATTGAATATCATAAGCAAATTCATAAAGTTCTTCCTCACGGAGAGCACCATGAGCTTCCTTTGATTGGTGTCGATGCCCAACACCGTAGTCTTGGTTACGGTAAACAGCTCATGGCTGCGGTCGAAGAAGTTTGCCGAGAAAATCCTGCATCATCTGGAATCGCGCTAGATACTGGCAATATGCGCTATATCAGTTTTTATGAAAAGCTTGGTTATCGCATTGTCGGCAGTGTAGCTGTTGGTGACGTGACTGAGAGCGTCCTTTTTAAAAGTTTCTAGTTTATAAATTCACATACTGAAGTAAGAAATGTCTGAATTCGATTTTGATTTGTTTGTTATTGGTGCTGGTTCTGGTGGCGTGCGTTTGGCACGTATGTCAGCAGCTTCTGGAGCAAAAGTTGCGGTTGCTGAAGACCGTTATCTTGGTGGTACTTGTGTCAACGTCGGTTGTGTGCCTAAAAAACTATTCGTATATGCGTCGCATGTCATGGAGGAGTTGGAAGACGGTGAGGGATTTGGATGGTCAAATTCCGGTGACTTGAATTTCGATTGGCCGACCTTGTGTGAAAACAAGAACAAAGAGATTGGTCGTTTGAACGGCATCTATCAGAACCTGCTAGAGAATAGCGGAGCTAAGATTATAAACGGCTCGGCTAAGCTCGTTGGGCCGAATATCGTTCAAGTCGGTGACCAGCAATATACCAGCGAACGAATTGTGGTCGCGACGGGTGGTTGGCCTCGCAAGCTGAACATCCCAGGTAATGAACACATCATCACCTCGAATGAATTCTTTTATCTAGATACATTACCCAAGTCTGCAGTTGTTCAGGGCGGTGGTTATATCGCGATAGAGCTCGCAGGTATTTTAAACGGACTCGGTGTTGACACCACAGTGGTATTCCGAGGAGAGAAACTACTGCGAGGTTTTGATGAAGAAATTCGTGATTTTGTCGCCGAGCAAGTTCAAAACAAAGGTATCAAGCTGATATCTCATACGAATATCGATAGCGTCACGCATTGCGATGACTCGTATCAAGTATACCTGTCTGACCACGAGGTCTTGCAGACCGATTTGGTTCTTACAGCATTGGGGCGTGTGCCTAAAGTTGACGGTTTGGGGTTGGAAGACTTAGGCGTAGAACTCAAACCAAACGGAGCAGTGTGCGTAAATGATGACTTCCAAACGTCGGTTCCGAGTGTATACGCAATTGGTGACGTGATTGACCGTGTTCAATTGACGCCGGTCGCTTTAGCTGAGGGTATGTATCTTTCAAAACTGTTTTTTGCTGATAAAAAACCATCTTCAGTTGATTATGAAAATATTCCTACAGCGGTATTTTGCCAACCAAATATCGGTACGGTTGGCTTAACAGAAGAGCAAGCACGAGAATCATTTAATGTAGACGTATATGCTTCAAGCTTTAAACCAATGAAGCATACAATGAGTGGTCGAAATGAACGCAGTATGATGAAACTCATTGTAGATAAAGACACGGATAAAGTGTTGGGAGCTCATATGGTAGGTCCTGATTCTGGTGAAATTATTCAAGGTATCGCAATTGCCATCAAGGCTGGAGCTACCAAATCTGTATTCGATAGTACGATCGGCATTCACCCGACAGCCGCAGAAGAGTTTGTGACAATGCGTCAAGCGCGTTAGACCAAGTCGCATAAGTACAACAAATGCCTTAGCGAGTATCATAAAAGCTTGTATACTCGCGCTTTAATTTTTTGCTTAGGAGTTAGTTTTGAGTTCGGTTGAATTACAACAGCGTGTGTTAAGCGGTATGCGCCCAACGGGTAAATTACACATGGGGCATTATCACGGTGTTTTAAAAAACTGGGTTGAGTTGCAGCATGATTACGAATGTTTTTTCTTTGTAGCTGACTGGCATGCACTCACAACGCATTACGAAGCGCCTTATGACATTGAGCAAAGCGTCTGGGATATGGTGATTGATTGGTTAGCTGCGGGGATTAACCCTGGCAACGCAACTATGTTTATTCAATCTCACGTGCCTGAGCACGCCGAGCTTCACTTACTTTTATCTATGATGACCCCGCTTGGTTGGTTAGAGCGAGTGCCAAGCTATAAGGATCAACAAGAGAAACTTAAAGAGCGTGATCTCGCAACATATGGCTTTTTGGGTTATCCCTTACTTCAAAGCGCCGACATCCTTGTGTACCGTGCCGGTCTTGTTCCGGTAGGTGCAGATCAGGTTGCGCACGTTGAATTAACGCGCGAGGTAGCTCGACGTTTCAACCACCTGTATGGCAAAGATCCAGGTTTTGAAGAGCAAGCAGAAGCAGCCATCAAAAAAATGGGCAAGAAGGCATCTAAGCTATATCGAACGCTTCAAAAACGTTTCCAAGAACAAGGTGATGACGAGGCATTAGAGACAGCACGCGCGCTAATTCGAGATCAGCAAAATATTACGATTAGTGATCGTGAACGCTTGTTTGGCTACATTGAAGGTGGCGGTAAGGTCGTCTTGCCAGAGCCGCAAGCATTATTGACCAAGGCATCTAAAATGCCAGGGCTTGACGGTCAAAAAATGTCGAAGTCTTACGGCAACACGATCGCATTACGTGAAGAGCCTGATGTCGTTGAACAGAAGATTCGCACAATGCAAACCGACCCTCAGCGCGTTCGCTTAACTGATGCCGGTGATCCTGATAAGTGTCCTGTCTGGAAACTTCACGAAGTCTACTCTGATGAATCAACGAAAGAGTGGGTTCAAACTGGGTGTCGCAGTGCAGGAATTGGCTGTCTTGAATGTAAAAAGCCCGTGATTGACGTGGTACTTGAAGAACAGCGTCCAATTCGTGAACGCGCTCGCCAATATGAAGAGAACCCTGAGTTAGTGCAAAGTATTATTGTTGAAGGTCGTGAGCGTGCGCGTGATGCAGCGAAAGCCACACTTGAAGAAGTCCGTCAGGTGATGGGCCTTTCATTCGGCGCGTAACGACGAGCGATTTATGCCAAATGATAACTCAGTAAATACATCAGCGCAGACGCCAAATGATGGCAATGCTGAGTTATCAAACACTTTAGAGTCACCTGCCACACCTGAACAGCATGTTTTGCCATTGGCCTTTGTTGATGGCAAACCTCTCACTGAAATTCCCCAAGATCTTTACATTCCGCCTGACGCATTATCTGTGATATTACAGGCTTTTGAAGGCCCGTTGGATCTATTACTTTATTTGATTCGAAAGCAAAACATGGATGTGTTGAATATTGATGTTGCCTCAATTACGAAACAGTATATGGAATATATCGATGCAGCCAGAGAGTTAAAGTTTGAGCTTGCTGCAGAATATCTATTGATGGCTGCGATGTTGGCAGAGATTAAGTCTCGAATGTTGCTACCTAAGCCAAAAAATGAAGATGGCGAAGAAATAGATCCGCGTGCTGAATTGATTCGTCGCCTGCAACAATATGAGCGCTTTAAAATTGCGGCTGAAGATATTGATGCTTTGCCTCGTTTTGACAAAGATTATTTTGCATCGCGCGTCGCGGCAAACATGGAAGAAGTCGCTGTTCGACAACCTGATGTTAGTCTTGATGAGCTAATGTTCGCGCTAAAAAATGTTCTAGAGCGTTCCGATCACTTTATGAGTCATCAAATTGAGCGTGAAACGCTTTCCACGCGAGAGCGGATGTCTCTCGTATTGCAACAACTCAATGATGCTAGCTACGTTCCATTCGAACGATTTTTCACTCCCGAAGAAGGGCGGCAAGGTGTTGTGGTTACGTTTTTGGCGATCATGGAATTGATCAAAGAGCAATTAGTAGAGTTCGTGCAAGCAGAAGCCTTTGGGGCTATCCACGTAAAAGCAAAGTTACTTGCGCAATAATTCAAATCTAAATGAAACCCTCAGTTGCGTTTTCTTAGTCAAAACAGCGACAATCAAGTTATTCCCACTTAGTTAAAACAAAAAACAAGATCATGTCTGACATTGAAATAACGGAAGTCAATCAAGCTAGCTTAGCGCGTTCAACAAGTAATTCATTCGATTTAACGCAGTTGAAGCGCATTGTTGAAGCAACGTTAATGGCATCGGACAAGCCCATGAGTGTTGATAAGCTCCATGCAATGTTTGAATTGCATGAACAGCCGCAGAAATCAGACATTCGTCTGGTCTTGGAAGAACTTCAGAATGATTATTTATCTCGTGGTATTCAGCTGAGCAAGGTCGCGAGTGGGTATCGTTTCCAGACCGCGAAAGATTTATCTATGTGGGTAGGGCGTTTATGGGAAGAGCGACCGCAAAAGTATTCACGTGCTTTACTTGAGACCCTGTCGCTGATTGCATATCGACAACCTATTACCAGAGGTGAAATCGAAGATGTTCGTGGCGTGGCTGTTAGCACGCATATCATGAAGACCTTATTAGAAAGACAATGGATAAAAGTTGTAGGCCATCGCGAAGTTCCTGGTCGCCCAGCAATTTATGCCACGACTAAATTATTTCTCGATTACTTTAATCTTTCGAGTCTTGAGCAACTCCCCCCGCTGTCAGAAATGCGGGATATCGATGCGATAGCAAAAGACGTATCAGAGCAGTTAGAGTTGGTGGTTGAAAACCAGACTAATGAGTCAGGGGAAGGTTTTTAACTACGGGTTAATACCTGTGATGTGTCGAACCTTGTTAATAGACTCTTGATACTCGCTCATCAGCTCAGAGTCAGCAACAATACCTCCTCCCGCCCAACAATATGCTTTGTTATTTATGAGTTCGACTGTTCTGATGAGGATGTTCGAGTCAAAATTGTTTGTTTGATCATCCCAGTAGAAAATAGACCCGCAATAATAACGGCGCGGATGTTTTTCTATCTCTTTAATTATCTCCATCGCTCTAATTTTGGGTGCACCAGTTATCGAGCCTCCAGGAAAACAGTTTAAAAACGCAGAGAATTCATCGTATCGCGCTCGATTAAGTTTCGATTTTATTGTGCTAACCAAATGATGTACGTTGCTGAAGCTTTCTATGTCGAAGAGTTTTTCTACCGTTACGCTTCCCGTCTCAGATACCTTTCCTAAATCATTACGTAACAAATCTACGATCATTAAGTTTTCAGCTTTATTTTTGGTACTCAATAATTCTTGTTCTTGCGTAGTGGTTAGCGCTCCGTTTGCTTTAACAGTTCCTTTAATAGGTTTAGATTGGAGTGTGCCTTCATGACATTGAAGGAATTGCTCGGGTGATAAAGATAAGAGAAAGTTGTTAGCTTCAATCTCTATAAATGCACAGTAGTTTGCCATTGAGCGATCAGTGTCGTTTAAGAATGCATTTATTGCGTCACCTTTAGACCAATTCGCGTTTGCTTCGAATCTTTGTGTTAAGTTGGCTTGGTAGCAATCACCTGCAAAAATGTAGTCCTTTAGTTTTGCAAAGCTTGAACTGTATTGCGAGAAAGATTGAGATGGTTTCCAATCTAAAGCTCGTGTAGTGAGGTTTTGGTTTAAATCCGAATTTGATGGGCTTGATTCAATTAGCTTATTAACTGCGTTCCTTGTTTCCTTAGAGCAGGTCTCCGAGAAATATAGCCAGCCTTCATTGCTTTCGTGGCAGAACGAATAGCTCCAGTCGTAGTAAGCGGCGAAAAAGAAATTTTTGTCATACCCATTTACGCCAATCCATCCGGAGGTAAACGGTTGTCCTGTTGCTGTAGCGGCGTAACTATCCTTGTGGAGGGTGACTTCATTTGGATTAATGCTAGTGCGGGATGGGTTGCCGGAGATGATCGACCATCCGTCTCTCCCGTTTAAGCTTTTTAAGTAAATAGCGTGCTTAAGCTTACATATAAGATTGACTATCTGTTTATTTGTTAATGTAAGTTCTTTTGATGCGTTGAAAGTGTTAGTCATAAATAAGCAATAAAGCACTTGTGTGAGAGTGTGATCTAATCGACAAAGAAAATACCAGTCTGGCTGGATTTTTTTCAGTTGTCTCTATAAGTTAGCGCCAGTGTCGCGGCGCAATTATATTTCGAATCATTAGGTATTGATAGAACTGTGCCAACAGGCTTTTAATAACTCTATAACCAAATTAAACGGAGCCCGTTATGTTTAAATCATGTGTGCTGGCACTTGTGTCGGTGACATTGCTTGCATTGCCATTGACAATTAGTGCGGAAGAAAAGAAGCCAAGTATCGAAGATCTTGTTGAGACGCCCGTTCAAGCAATTACGGACTTAAGTGAAGCTCAGCCAAAGCGGGCTAAACTCACTGAAGAGCAGGCGATCGCTCAGCTCCAATATATGATGTTGAATGCATTCAAGCGTATAGAGCCTATATTGTTAGAGCGTGGTTCATTTAAACCAGTTGGTATGACATTGGATCC
The DNA here is from genome assembly GCF_001635355.1 of Oleiphilus sp. HI0125. Classification (NCBI taxonomy): domain Bacteria; kingdom Pseudomonadati; phylum Pseudomonadota; class Gammaproteobacteria; order Oceanospirillales; family Oleiphilaceae; genus Oleiphilus; species Oleiphilus sp. HI0125. Next base: position 5,743 of record NZ_LWGF01000432.1, on the reverse strand, counting down.
CGATGGAACATTCCGTTCGGTAAGAGTAGATGGTCAGGAAGAAATGCCGCAAGCAATTGCGTTGGATGCAATTGTTAGTTCTTTGAAATCTCTAGCTGCCAACAGAACTCAGTGGGCGGTAGGCGTTATGTACGTAACCGGCAAGAAGCAGGAGGATGGAAGAATCCAGCGTCGTATAATGGTTGCTACGGAACATATTGCTGGGTGGGCTCGTACTTGGAGCTATCCGTATTTCATTGATGGTGAGCAAGTGAAAATGGGAAGTCCCTTCGAGACTGAGATGAAACCTGTTTACTATAAATAATTAACTGTAATGGTTCGAATAAAGTCGCCTGTTGGCGGCTTTTTTTGTTTAAGGGGGTAAGTGGCTATTGGGTAAGGAAGAAAGGGGGGCAACCATAAACTTCGTCAACACCTACGGCATTGTGGAACATAGTGAGAACCAAATACGCTTTTATGCAAAACAATGTGAATGAGAATCGAGATTGTAACGCCGTGTAACTTTTTGTGAGTCTATTCACGGAAAACGCTAATTGGATTATTTAATATTTACTCACTGGTTAGCGAAAGCGAGCCGGATACTAAAAATAATATCTGCTTCCACATAAGATCACTTAGAGGAAGCGTCCTTACCTAAATATTAGGAGAATAATATGAAAGGCCTGAAGAAAATTGCACTTGCTTCTGCAGTAGCAGCAGTATCAGCTGGCGCTCAAGCTGAGCTTAAAGCACTTGACGACTCAGCAATGGGTGAGTTGACTGGTCAAGCTGGTTTGACTATCGACCTAGAAACTAAATACACCATCGGCGAATTCATGTACAAAGACGCTGGTTCTGTATTCTTGACTGGAATCGAGTTGAAAGCGAACGAAAATGACGCTGCTAACCTTTCTCCAGCAACTGGTGGTGCTGGTGCAGCAGGTTTTGTTGATAACATCCGTATCAAACTAGACATCGCTGGTGCTGGTAACGCTGACGTAATCAACGCTGTTGGTGACGGCACAACTGCTGAAGTATCAACTGGTCCTCTAGCTACTGTTGATAACGAGTTAGACACTGGCTTCTCTCGTGTACGTACTCTTGCAGCACTTCAAGGTGCAGCAGCTTCTGGCGCCGCTAACGCTGAAACTGGTTTGTTCCTTCAAGCAGCTGGTGGCTCCGCAACTATGGGTAATGTTAAAGCTGCTGCAGGTCTTGAAGTTGACAGTTCACGTGACGCAGAAGTTTTGACTATTGGCGACAAGAAAACATACGGCGATGGTGACCTTCTTATCCACGTATCGTTTAAAGATGCATGGCAAAAAATTGGCCCAGGTGGATTAGCTGGTCAACTAGCAGCTGGTACTTTTGGCGACAACAGCTTCGAAGACGTTTTGACTTCTGGTCTTAAGTCTGTTGACTTTAGCTTCAGCATCGATGCGATCGGTCTTGCGGCTTCTGACTTCAACGCTGGTGACTCAATCGGCGCAGCTGATGTACAGAGCTATCAAGCTGATGGTACTACTGACTCAGACGCTAGTACTACTGTATTGATCAGTGACCTTGACATTGACGGCTACCTTGGCCCAGTTGACATCCACATCGAAAACGATGGTAACGGCTTCACTGCTTCAACTGGTGAAACTGGTTACGGTAACGCTGATTCTGTAATCAACTGGAACACTTACATTAACATTACTGATCTTGATGTTTACATCGATATCGCTGGTGTTGCGATCGAAAATTTGAAGATCAACAACGTTCGTGGTGACGTGACTGATATCGACGGTAACTTTGCATTCGGTTTCGCTCAATCTAAGCGTGAAATTTACGCAGTACGTAACGCTGCAGGTTTGAGCTCTGCTAAGCTAGCTGCTGCATACGGTGTTGTACCGTTCATTGCTGCTGCTGACGGCACTGGTGGTCTCAGTGTTGCTCCTCTAGCTTCTGGTGCTGCTGTTGCTGACGCATACGGCGTTGACGGTGTTGCGATCAATACTCACTTCAAAGGTGACATGGAAATCGGTGCACTTTCATTCGGTGACGACGGTGAGTCTATTGGTCAGCTTTACTGGACTGATATCGACAGCCAGACTAACTGGACAATCTCTGCTCACTAAGATTGCTTAGTAGTATGAGTTAATGCTCAGTAGAAAAGCCGCTCATCTGAGCGGCTTTTTTTGGTTTTAAATAACAATAAAGGAGTAGGCTAATGTCTATCATTAGAAAGACTGCGCTAGCCATAGCAGTATCTGCTGTAAGTGCTGGAGTGCAAGCCGAACTAAAAGCGTTAGACGATAACACGATGGGTGAGATGACTGGCCAAGCAGGCTTGACCATTGATCTAGAAACGAAATACACCATCGGCGAATTTATGTATAAAGACGCAGGTTCAGTATTTTTAAATGGTATCAGCTTTGGTTCCAATGAGAACGTTCAAGCTGGTGGTTTTTTTGACAATGTTCGTATCAAGTTAGATATCGCTGGTAGCGGTGCGCTTGATGTAAAGAATGCAGTTGGTGACGGATCAACACCGGAGCTTGGAACAACAGTCGATAACCTTCTTGAAACTGGTTTCTCTGGTGTTCGCAAAGTTGCAGCCATTCAAGGCGCTGCAGCTTCTGGAGAAGGTAATACCGCTGAAGCGAGTAAGTTTTACGATCTATATGATGGTGAAATTACCGTCGCAGATGCGCAAAGTGCTGGGCTAATTGCAGCCGATGGCGTTTCTTCTACAGGTCCTTTAACGGTAGAAGACCGTAAAACTTATGACGATGGTGATTTACTCATTCACGTGAGTTATAAGGACGCATGGGAGAAACTTGGTGGTATTTCGTCGCTAGTTGAGAATGGCACTTTGGGTGACACAACGTTTAACGACTTGCTGGGCGCTGGTTTAAGCAAAGGTAAAGACTTTACGTTTAGTATAGATGCGATCGGTCTCGCTTCGTCTAACTTTAATGCGGGCGATTCTATCGGTGCGGCTGACGTACAGAGTTATCAAGCAGACGGTACACTTGATACTGACGCTACTACTACAGTTCTGATCAGTAACTTAGATATCGACGGTTACCTTGGTCCAGTAGATATCCACATTGAAAACGATGGTAACGGTTTCACTGCAGCAAATGGTGATACAGGTTACGGTAATGCTGATTCAATCATTAACTGGAATACTTACGTTAATATTACAGATCTTGATGTTTACATCGACATCGCTGGCGTTGCGATAGAGAACTTACAGATTAATAATGTTCGTGGTGATGTAACGGATATCGACGGTAATTTTGCCTTCGGTTTCGCTCAGTCTAAGCGAGAAATTTATGCCGTACGTAATGCAGCCGGTTTAAGTTCAGCTAAATTAGCTGCCGCTTATGGCGTTGTTCCATTCATTGCTGCTGCTGATGGCACTGGCGGTCTTAACGTTGCGGCTTTAGGCTCTGGCCAGGCAGTTGCAGATGCCTACGGCGTTGACGGTATTGCATTGAATACACACTTTAAAGGCGATATGGAAATTGGTGCGTTGTCGTTCGGTGACGATGGTGCGTCTATCGGTCAGTTATTTTGGACTGACATCGAAAGCGAGACGAACTGGGTGATTTCAGCTCACTAGTCTTCAGGCCTCTCAATACACATATGTGTATTGAGAGGTACTTCTTTATTTCGGAATTTTCTTTATGTGGCGAGATAGCGTTCGCAGTTTGGTACTCTTTGCCAGTTTTTTTCTTTTTGCTTGTTCGTCCTCTGATTCAGGTGTATCACTTCCTGAGGTTGCAGTTGACGATTCTCCGCCAAGTCTTTTGCTCACAGTGCCATTTTTAGAGGAAGACGAATTTATATCACCGAATAGTAGCTTTTCTTTTTTGTTTGATGAGCTACTTGATCCGGTTTCAGTTCAGAATGGAGTTGAGATTTATTCGGTTAAGAATCGAGATATCTATCGACCCTTCTCAGTTAGTGATGTGAGTGCTCCTGTGTTGCAAAGTGACCGCCGTGAATTTGATATGAGCATGGGCCAATCTCTGGTTACAGTCTCAGAGGATCGTTTAGTAAGTGAAAGCTTTGATGAAGATGGTGCAGTAATTCGTGTCACTGAGTCGATTGATGTTGAGCGTCTTGCAACCACCGTATCTGTCACACCTAGAGAGCGACTGAATCTAAACGCAAACTATATCGTAAAGTTTGATAGAACCGTGAAAGATCTGTCTATTATTGATTCGATAAATCCAGTTACGAGGGAGTCTACTAACGGAAATTTTTTAGTAGAGGCGCTTACTAATGAGTTTAAAACTGACGACGGGCAATGGCGCTCTGTTACCACAACGGTTTATGATGAGCCCGATTTCACCTCACTAATGGAACCAGTTTATACGGTCATAAATGGAACGGGACTTGGTGTTTTTTCCGGCAATAAAGGTTCGGAGTCTGTTATTTATACCGATTTGTTCGATCTTGAATCTCAACAGTTCGTCGGAGCGGCAACGCGCCTTGATTATATTGCTTCGCTGGATGGCCCCAGTGCTGTAGGTGGCCAAATATCAAATATTGTTGCCACTGAAGGGCGTAATGACGCTGCCTGTGTTGCGTGGTCTCAATCTGCTGGTTTGAATAGCGATATTTTCATTCGTTGTATGACTGATAGATTTAGCAATAAGGTAACTTTAAATACGATCGCAAGGGCGTCCTATAGTCATTTGAATATAAAAATGAACAGTCTCGGCGAGATATTTGTAAGTTATCTCTCTGATGGGGATGTGTTTTTGCATTCAATGCGGTTAGATGCGAGCAGTTTTCAAATCTCATCCATAAGTTCAGATAGCGTATCTTTATCTGGTGAAATTTATTCACTTAGTGTTTCTGATTTGCATATAGATAACTCCCTGGCCGACTTATTTGTATTGAGTGATGACACTTCCGCACCAGCTGTGTCTAGGTATCAAGCACACCATATATCGTTGAATTACGGGAATTCTGTTTCGGATAGTGTTGTTAGAGAAATTACATTATCCGAGCAGGCTATTACATCTATTGAAGGTGCAATAGATATTCGTGGTACAGGTGTTGCAATTGTAAATAGGGCGGTCCAGCAAGAAGCTTTGCTTTTATCTGTGTTTGACGGTTTTTTATGGAATAGTCCTGAAGTTGTTGAAACTAGGACTGCAAACGTAGTCGAGTTTTCTCTTGGGTTTTTAGAAGATGGACAAGCTTACGTTGCTTGGGTGTCTGAAAATTCTGGCGTCTATTCTGTTCGAGTCCAAGCTCGAGCGATCGTTGATGGGGTTATATCTTTTTCGAGGACGCCAATTATTGAATTAGATTCGAGTGTTAGTTCGCTTCAGAACATTAGCTTACTTATGGATCGAGAAGGCAACGGTACTCTAGTTTATGAGGGAGCTGGACAGAGCTTGTTAGCAATAAGATATCGGCACAATGAGGAATGGTTTGAGTCATTTGGTGACGTGGAAAGACTGCAAGTTAATGTATCTGGTGGAGATTACGGTATTTACAATCTTGCTAGAGACGGTCGACATATCCTATTGTATACCGATAGTCGTGGCCCATATCCACTCGCTTATTCTCGTTTGTTCTCCGATTATGACTGATACAAACTCATAAATAAAAAAGCCCGCTTTATGGCGGGCTTTTTTATTTAAGCTAAATTAGTTTACACATAGACGTGTTGATATAGAAAACCAATAAATATAAAACTCACTGTGGTGGCTACTACGACATCGATCACACTTAGTGCTTGATTATTGATTTT
>NZ_LWGF01000431.1:0-329 GCF_001635355.1 Oleiphilus sp. HI0125 | reverse complement strand
CTATCAAATTCCCACCCTAAAATAGGGTGCTCTCAAGTCGAGGGGCGCAAGTCTAATTACGCCCCAGCATAGTGTCAAGAAATTTGGTTTATTTTTAACCACATTCCACAACGCTATTTATGACGCACTTTATAGCGCGTCATTTTCCTTGTTTAGCTCTGCGCTTAGCGCCTCTACAACATCTTGTGCAGAAACACCTAAGCCGTCTTCTAAACCAGAACCTTTAGTCTTCTTAGCCTTACGTTCAGCATGGTATGCCAAACCAGTACCAGCTGGGATAAGACGACCAACAACAACGTTCTCTTTAAGACCTCGTAAGAAGTCACGTT
>NZ_LWGF01000430.1:0-1067 GCF_001635355.1 Oleiphilus sp. HI0125 | reverse complement strand
GTAAATGAAGATAGTTCAATGCAATTGGATATCTTCAGTATGATCATAGGTAATGTCGACCCAGATAGCATTGTGAGCGTTATGTTTTCGCAAGTGCCAGACGGCGCAGTGTTTAGCCACGGTACGGTCAATGCTGATGATACAGTGACCGTATTGGCCGAGGATCTAGCAGCGCTGACGTTAACGCCTCCGTTGCATGACAGTACTAACTTCACGCTAGATGCTATGGTGACGCATCAGGAGGAAGATCCAGATAGTGGTGTGATTACAGAAGCAAGTAGCACCGCACAATATCATGTTTCAGTTATCCCAGTGGCGGATGTCCCAACGTTACAAGCGAACGACATTAGCGGAAACGAAGATGAACCGATTAGCCTGGATATAACGGCGGATCTTGTCGATCTAGATGGTTCTGAGTCGATTACTGCGGTGCGTTTCGAGGGTGTTCCGGAGGGCGCGCAGCTTTCAACGGGTGCCGATCAGGGTAGTGGTGTTTGGATCGTGAATATTGACGATTTAGCGAGTCTAACCATACAAGCACCGGCACATAGTAGTGATGATTTTATCTTGAGTGCGACGGCATTGGTGAATGATGTTGACCCTGAGTCAGGCCTCGTTAGCCAAGTGAGTGACACGATTAGTTTTAATGTAGAAGTGTTGCCCGTGTCAGAACAGGCTGTCGTAGTGGCATCAGCACGTGGAGATGAAGATACAGCGATCGCGTTAAATCTTGATATTAGTCAACCTGACGCGGATGGTTCGGAAAGCATCACAGACATTGTGATTAGTGGTGTGCCGGCTAATGCCTTGCTGTCTGCTGGCGTCATGGATGCGGATGGAAAATATCATTTAACGGTTGGAGAGTTAGCGGGATTAAGTTATACGCCTAGTCTCCATGATAGTCAGGATATCACCTTAACTGTTGAAGTGACGACCGAAGATGTTGACCCTGAGGGAGTGAGTCAGAGTGTCGAGATCAGTAGTCACCAAATTACGGTGCAGGTTGATGCTGTTGCGGATGCGCCAACCTTGGTGATGACCCCTGCGACAGGTGATGAAGATACGGC
>NZ_LWGF01000429.1:0-538 GCF_001635355.1 Oleiphilus sp. HI0125 | reverse complement strand
CTCAAGATTACCAAGTACTTTTAATAAACTGGTTTTGCCGCAGCCGGGTGGTCCAACTATGGTGACTTTACTGCCCGCATTCACTTTGAATTCGAGATTAGTTAAGCCTTTAGTACTGCCTGAATAACGATGAGTCAGGCCATGCACTTGAATATTGCCGCTTACTTGATCGATAGGTGGGCTTTTTTCTAGGTTCTGGCGATCATCATCCAAGGACATCAATGCATTCACTTGACGTGCAGAGCTTTGAATCGATTTAAAACGGGTGATTGCATTGAATACTCCCATAATTGGTGTTAATGCTTTCCACACCAAAATAATGATTACAATCATTGCGCTCGGTTCATTTAAACCTTGCATCACGGCTAACACCGCGATCACTATACTTAATGTGCCGATGACTTGCGTCATTACTTGACCAGTATTCTGGATCCGCGAATTAGTGATCGCTACATGGTTGGAATCATCTAAACTCCGTGATTGTGCAGCCCCAAAACGTGATTCTATTACTTGTATTAGGGGCAAACCTTGAATAGAA
>NZ_LWGF01000428.1:0-465 GCF_001635355.1 Oleiphilus sp. HI0125 | reverse complement strand
AGGTATTTCTCCTATCTCCTTGGACGAGGTAGAGCCAGTTGAAAATATCTTCCCGCGTTTTGACTCTGCAGCGATGTCTTTGGGGGCGTTGTCTCCTGAAGCACACGAAGCATTAGCTGTTGCGATGAACACTCTAGGTGGCCGTTCTAACTCTGGTGAGGGTGGCGAAGATGTCGCGCGTTATGGAACTGTTAAACGTTCTAAGATCAAGCAGGTTGCTTCGGGTCGTTTTGGTGTTACACCGCATTATCTAAGCAGTGCTGAAGTTATTCAGATTAAAGTTGCTCAGGGTGCAAAACCTGGTGAAGGTGGTCAGTTGCCTGGCGGTAAAGTCAACGACTTGATCGCAGAGCTTCGTTATTCTGTACCTGGTGTGACGTTGATTTCTCCTCCGCCTCATCATGATATTTATTCTATCGAGGATCTGGCTCAATTGATCTTCGACTTGAAGCAGGTTAATCCCGA
>NZ_LWGF01000427.1:0-235 GCF_001635355.1 Oleiphilus sp. HI0125 | reverse complement strand
TTGATTGCAGTAGTGCTGCGGCAAATGACAAAGCCGCGCCTTTCTTAACGCTCGCCCCTTGGGTACCAACGTAAGTCATGATCACAGCTTTGCCATGTCCTGGGCCAATGGCGTGAAAGACGCCATAAGCAAAGCTAAGGCTGATTAAGGCTAAGCCGTAAGTTTCAGGATGTTGCGCTACATTGGACATATGCTCTGATAACATACTGTGCAGCTCTTTCTGTTGGCTAGTGAT
>NZ_LWGF01000426.1:0-545 GCF_001635355.1 Oleiphilus sp. HI0125 | reverse complement strand
TAACTGGTAAAAAAGCAAGTGACAAGATTTATCACCATCACACAGGTTACATTGGTGGCTTGAAATCAATTTCTTTTGAAAAATTGATTGATAAAGCTCCTGAGCGTGTAATCGAAGGTGCGGTAAAAGGCATGTTGCCACGTGGTCCACTTGGTCGTGCAATGTTCAAGAAGTTGAAAGTGTATGCGGGTAACGAGCATCCGCACACTGCTCAGCAGCCAAAAGATCTAGAAGTTTAACGGAAGGCGATTATGTCAACTACATATAACTATGGTACTGGTCGTCGTAAAACTTCGGCGGCACGAGTGTTCTTAAAGTCTGGTTCTGGTCAAATTGAAGTTAATGGCCGTCCTCTAGACGAGTTTTTTGGTCGTAAAACTGCTCAAATGGTTGTTCGTCAACCTCTTGAGTTGGTCGAAATGGCTGACAAACTAGACGTTAAAGTAACTGTTAAAGGTGGTGGTACTACAGGTCAAGCTGGTGCTATTCGTCACGGTATTGCGCGTGCTTTGATTGAGTATGATGAGTCATTGCGTAGCCCGCTT
>NZ_LWGF01000425.1:0-828 GCF_001635355.1 Oleiphilus sp. HI0125 | reverse complement strand
CGAATCTTTTTATGCAGCAAGCACCAATTTGATGTTTTCCCATATCGGAAAGCGCAATGTCGACAGTATGATCATGGGCGTATGCTATGCCTTAATCGTTATCATCATCGTGATGTGTATCGTTTTACGCTCCTTACGATTAGGCGCTGTAAGCATTATCCCTAACCTCGTACCAATCGGCGCAACCTTTGGTATATGGGGACTATTTCAAGGCGATGTAGGCATCTCTATTGGAAGTGGTGTTGGCATGATATTGGGTATCGTGATCGACAATACTGTGCACTTCCTTAGCAAATATCAACGCGCTCGCAGAGAGAAAAACTATACCGCTGAAGAAGCCGTTCGATATGCATTTACCATGGTAGGCACCGCCCTATGGGTAACAACATTCGTACTTGTTGCAGGGTTTATGGTACTTGCTTTATCAGACTTTAATATGAACGCATACATGGGAATCTTCACTGCGATCACGATTACACTCGCTTTGATTTTTGATTTCTTCGCATTACCTGCAATGCTTCTATGGCTTGATAAGGGCGATAAATCCCATACAACATCAATGCAAAACAAAGAAGCCGTCAATGACGCTGTCACAGTAAATCAGCAAGCATCATAAGAAAAAAGGCGCCAATTGGCGCCTTTTAATTTTTTTGGTTTTTATTCCTTCGCTATTCTGGTCTGACACATTCACCACGACTTCGGTCTTGTCGACAACGTATCTTCCACAATAATTTAAGCGCTGTTGGATGATTCACCTTATCGTCTTTCAAGGCCAAGCGAACACGTTTACTGAAGTGGTCAATATCATCTTTCGTAAATTGATCGACC
>NZ_LWGF01000424.1:0-1155 GCF_001635355.1 Oleiphilus sp. HI0125 | reverse complement strand
GCTGGCGGAAAAATGATTCTGACAGATGTATCTGCAACGAATGAAATTGTGAAAGACCTCATTAGTCGCGTGCAAGTAGCATAACGAGAGGTATAGAAGATGAGTCAACTCGATTTCAACCGAGAAATTCAGCGATTATTCAAATCTGCGATGGATGAAACCTACTACTCGAGTGAAGGCATCGATGTAGTCAGCAGTGACACTAACCAATCAACGCACGAAGAATTCGAACAGTTTTATATGCTCACGATCTCTTCTCAGGAATTTCGTGTACTCACGCTGATTCATCTCAATCACGACGATCAGAGCCGTGCTTACGTAGCGCAAAAGCTGAACGCTACAAGCGAAAGCCTAGGCGACGAACGCTTTTATGACTTTATTGGTGAGCTTGGCAACACCTTGTGTGGCTCAATCAAAAGAGGAATCAACGCATTTATTCCGAGCCTTGGCATGTCTACGCCGAATCGCTTAGAAGCTGGCAGCATGAAATACATGCTGTCTCAAAGACCAAGCTATGAAGCACACCAACATGTTGAGATAAATGGACAAACACTTTTTCAATGCAGCGTTTACGTATGCAACAAAGAAGAATTGAATTACGAGATTAAGCCAGTTTCTTTTGCAGAAGAAGAAATTGAAGACACCGAGTGCGGTGAACTAGAGCTATTTTAAATATAAGAAGAGGCAGTAATGACAAAAGAAACACAGATTGTCAGTAAAGTATTAGTACACGAATGCAATGATGACGCCCTAAGTGTATTGAAAGATGTATGCACAAAGCACAACCTTATTGGTTTAAAGGTTTGCACCGGCAACAACACAATTGGCCTGCGCGACGCCTCTAACGAAATTAGCGAAGTCATGGCATCAAACGTAGATTTAGGTGCTGTATTTTTATCAGAAGCCAAAGATTTAAATGACGTTAGCGGCTTGGAGCTATGCACAAAGATCCATAGAGCACGCCCTGAACTTCCTATTTTTATGCGTCGTGAACATACCGATAGCATGGATGACCTTCCTCCATCAATTCAAGAAGCTCTAGCTGGCTGCTACCAAGTCGAAGAAGCTGACAAACTCAATGAACTTGTCGACAACTATATCTGCAGCATGTACTACCCTGCAGAGCTTGCTAGCGGTGTGATTGATCTATCTAAG
>NZ_LWGF01000423.1:0-476 GCF_001635355.1 Oleiphilus sp. HI0125 | reverse complement strand
GCGCTTATGCAGCGAAAGATAGTCCAGCGGGCTCTTCCAGAAAATTATAAATCACTCCCCGACATACCAGAGTTTTTATCAAAAATTTATGCTGCACGCGGTGTTGTTTCTGCTGATGAGCTAAGTCTTCAGCTTAAGTCAATGGCAAGTGCTGCTAAGCTGAAAGGTCTCGATACCGCCGTAGCTCTGCTTGTTGATGTCTTGTCTGCTAATGGACGGATTGTCATTGTAGGGGACTTCGACGCTGATGGTGCCACAAGCACGACCATAGCCTACGAGGCGTTGCGTGAGTTTGGGGCGAATAATGTCGATTATCTTGTTCCTGATCGCTTTAAATTTGGTTATGGGCTAACGCCTGAAATTGTTGATCTGGCCGCTCAATCAAATCCTACTCTAATAGTAACGGTTGATAATGGGATATCTAGTCACGAAGGTGTTGCGCGCGCGCATGCCTTGGGTATTAAGGTTATTGTCAC
>NZ_LWGF01000422.1:0-487 GCF_001635355.1 Oleiphilus sp. HI0125 | reverse complement strand
TGGAATTTGCTTGGGCAACGGTTTCTTGTAATCGACATCCATACAGGCTCATAAAGTCCAGAATATCGATACTTTCTGATGATTGAGCTTGCCATGCTTGAACTAGTGGCTTCTGTGGAAGTGTCGGAACCGACAATGTATTGAAGTCTTGCGTTTGAATTTCACCCGCGTCAGAGATGTCCGCAAACACATTTTCTAATCGAGCCTGATAGTTATCCAACACTTGCTCACCATGACTCGCTGAACTAAAGCCACAAGCACTCAACAACAATGAAAAGAGAACAACGATGACGACGCCAAAAAACTTGGCTTTGTATAGGTTCCGAAGTTCAGAATTACGCGCGATCAATGGGAAAGCTCAACACCTCTTGAATAGAACTGACTTTCAGCTTGAGCATCAACAAACGGTCAACACCAAGTGCAACGCCAGAACACTCAGGTAAGCCAGAAGCTAATGCACTTACAAGATTCTTATCATACGGTACAT
>NZ_LWGF01000421.1:0-432 GCF_001635355.1 Oleiphilus sp. HI0125 | reverse complement strand
AGCACGCGAGAGGATGCACAGAAACATATTGATGCCGGGGCGAAGAAAGTTCTTTTCTCACAACCTGCGTCAGCAGATATCGACAAAACAATTGTGTTTGGTGTGAACGAGCACACTATGGATATCAACGATAAGATTGTATCCGCTGCTTCATGTACCACAAACGCGATCGTTCCGATCTTATGTGAGCTGGACCAGAACATAGGGATTGAGTCAGCATCAATGACGACCATCCACTCAGCCATGAATGATCAACCTATGATCGACGCATATCACAATAAAGACTTACGTCGAACGCGAAGCGCAATGGCGAATATGGTGCCTGTAGAGACCGCTCTTGATAAAGGTATCGAACGAATTGTTCCGTCTCTCCGGGGCAAATTATCAACGAATGCAATGCGTGTTCCGACAATTAATGTCTCAGCGATTGAT
>NZ_LWGF01000420.1:0-298 GCF_001635355.1 Oleiphilus sp. HI0125 | reverse complement strand
GCGGGTAACAATCCGAGAGGCTTTGAAGTTGTTGGAAACAGAAGGCTTGATTTATCGGGAGAACCGACGTGGTTGGTTTATATCCCCACCTAAATTGCGTTATGACCCAAGTGTTCATGGACGGGTTAGTTTTGTCGATTATGCAAGGCAACAGGGTTTTCAACCGAGCACCCAACTCCTTTCGATTAAGTTGACCGTAGCGGACCGCTACATAGCTTCGGAAATGCAAATTGCTGTTGGTAAGCCTGTATATCAAGTGAACCGCCTACGTAGCCTAGATGGACGGCCCGTTTTGTAT
>NZ_LWGF01000419.1:0-317 GCF_001635355.1 Oleiphilus sp. HI0125 | reverse complement strand
GCCGGCTGCTCTTATGATGATCTTTGCGCATGCACCAGACAAGGCGTTGTAACGACCGGTACGATCAACTCTCACGTGAAGAACGTTCGGAAAAAGTTCAATGAAATTGACGAAGCCTTTAATGCGATTCGCAACAAGCCCGGCTTCGGCTATCGTTGGGAACTTGCTTAATGCAACGATTCGGCATTAAAGCGCAGATCAGTTTTCTTAGCCTTCTGTTACTGGTCATTCCTGTACTGACGTGGTCGTACTGGAAGGAGATTCAGCAAACCGCTATTTCTGCACAGGGCCGTGTTCAGTTGATTGAGACTAAAGCC
>NZ_LWGF01000418.1:0-301 GCF_001635355.1 Oleiphilus sp. HI0125 | reverse complement strand
ACAAGCTTGTTTAAATATTCGAAAATATGGCTCGTATGAAGTTTCAATTTATGCCTAAGCAATTATGCATAGCGAGGGCTCTAGGAATACAAAGATGAAAGACGCAGCAGCAAACATCACATATCTAAAAGACTATCAAAAACCGAACTTCCTCGTAGAGAGTATTTCTTTGAGCTTTAAGCTATTCGAGGACGGCGCTGAAGTAACGAATCTTATGCACGTTGTTAAAGATTTGGATTCCGAGTCGACAGAGTTGGCGTTGGACGGCGAAGAATTAGAATTGCGCTCGGTCAGTATTGAT
>NZ_LWGF01000417.1:0-757 GCF_001635355.1 Oleiphilus sp. HI0125 | reverse complement strand
ACGGCGTATTGATGATTAGGGCGCTCAGCGATGATATTGAGATGCTTAGAAACGCATTTATAAAAGTATGGCAAGGGTTGCGTTTAGCAGTGCTAGAACAAGAACCAGTTATGCCGAGAATATGGCTTACCTGACTTAACAAGGAATTTTACTATGGAACTCAGTCCGAGAGAAAAAGACAAATTGTTGATTTTTACCGCTGCACTTGTTGCCGAGCGTAGGCTCGCACGAGGCGTAAAGCTAAATTACCCTGAGGCGGTCGCACTTATTTCTGCTGCGATTATGGAAGGTGCCAGAGACGGTAAAACGGTCGCGGAGTTGATGAGCGAAGGGCGCCAGATTCTTTCTAGTAACGATGTGATGGATGGCATTGCTGACCTACTACATGAAGTACAGGTTGAAGCGACTTTTCCTGATGGAACGAAACTTGTTACTGTCCATAACCCGATTGTTTAGGAGCGAACATGAAGCTTGGTGAGTATTTTATTAAAGAAGGCGAGATCGAGCTTAATGCTGGTCGACCCGTTACTGAGATTAAGGTGGCCAATACGGGTGATAGACCTATTCAAGTTGGCTCTCACTATCATTTTGCAGAGACAAATTTGGCGCTTGAATTCGATCGTAACGAAGCTAAAGGGAAGCGCTTAGATATACCAGCTGGTACTGCAGTTAGATTTGAACCAGGTCAGTCGCGTACTGTTAACCTAGTGGAATTTGCCGGTAAAAAAGAGATATATGGCTTCCGTGGTGATGTGAT
>NZ_LWGF01000416.1:0-390 GCF_001635355.1 Oleiphilus sp. HI0125 | reverse complement strand
TTCGGGCAGCTCCGTTGCGTATTAGGCTGCTTCTAGTATGAACCTCAGATATAAAAAAGCCCAGCATTTGCTGGGCTTTTCTTTAAAACAAAGTCTTAAACTGAGTAGTACATGTCGAACTCAACTGGGTGAGTTGTCATGTTCAATGTCTCAACTTCTTCACGCTTAAGTTCAAGGTAGCCTTGAATCATATCTTCAGTGAACACGCCGCCTTTTGTAAGGAATTCGTGATCAGCTTCAAGAGCGTCAAGTGCAACGTCAAACGTTTCAGCAACAGTTGGGATCTCAGCCGCTTCTTCAGCTGGAAGATCGTACAAGTCTTTATCTGCTGGATCGCCAGGGTGGATCTTGTTCTGGATACCGTCAAGACCAGCCATCATCAATGCAGAG
>NZ_LWGF01000415.1:0-405 GCF_001635355.1 Oleiphilus sp. HI0125 | reverse complement strand
TTTGCCCTTTATTAATCCTTCCTATCTTACGTTTTGTCTGTGGCGTATCTCTCGCCAACGCCAGCAGTATTGCAGCTCACTATGGTTCGGTTAGTGCCGGTACCTTTGCGGTTGTGCTGACGTATGTAGAGTCCAATAACATTGAGTTTGGTGCGCAAACGACGCTTTATCTGGTTATGTTAGAGCTTCCAGCGATTATTGTTGCCCTCGCCATTTATCGTTTTTTCAATTCGGAGAAGCAAGTTGAAGGCGTTTCTCATCGCGCTATTTGGCATGAAACATTGACGAACCGAGGTGTTGTATTGCTCGTTGGTGGTGTTCTGATTGGCTGGATGTACGGGCCAGTGCAAGGTGCGTCGGTCACCGAGTTATTGACAGGAGGCTTCAAAGCAATCTTGGCTATCT
>NZ_LWGF01000414.1:0-33041 GCF_001635355.1 Oleiphilus sp. HI0125 | reverse complement strand
ATGATCAAACTCTTCAGTTTAATCTTCAAGTGTCATCCCGAAGGACAACTAAATTTGTCTCAAGTAAAACTACTGTAATTACAATAAATGAATTCACAGAACGTTGACTTGATAATCTCTTAATAGCATCCAAAAACTTAATGTCTTCAGTGCTTTACGTGACATCATCTCAGTCAGCGCCCACACGAATTGCTTGGCTAATTTTTAAAGATCGTTGCTTGATGACCGTTTCCGTTCCCTCAAGCGAGGCGCGTATTCTACAGAGCCCCAGTTGATTGTCAACACCTTTTCTTAACTTTCTGAATTTAATTTCCTAAGCAACTAACTTATTGAAATCAAACTCAAAATTAGGTGTTAACTTCTCGCTTATTTCCAACCCTTTTGAAGGGCCTTCCCTCAAGCGAGGCGCGAATTATATAGATCTTAATTCGCCGGTCAACTACTTTTTTTGATCTTTCTGATTTTATTTTTGAGCTCGTTTTCGACACTTATATCAGCAACAAAAACTTCTCAAAAATCACCAGAAACAAAGATCAAAAATAACGCTAGAAGACCTTCACTTCTCGCCTCAATTTCGACCCCCTTAGGTGTCTCCCTCAAAGCGAGCGTGCATTTTAAATATCTCGCTTTGGATAGCAAGTGTTTTTCTTAAAAGTTTCGATCATCATTTAAAGTCACTATTTACCCACGAGCAAGCCAACCAAACCACTAGCATTTAGAAATATGATCAACCCTCATTCACGATTGTTTTAAGTTCTCTTCTATGTTTCCGCACCAGTTAGCAGCATATTTACACCTCAGTCTCTAAACTTCTGTTAATGCGCACAAAAATAACGCACACGATATCGATTTAACTAGCGAGTAGCCCCATATAAAGGAGCGCGTTCTTTTATCTTCTGTTCTTACTTTTGACAAAGCATTGAACATCGCAAGTTTACTTCAGAAATTAGATATTGATGGCAATCCTGATAACGGAATCAACCTAGGTAATGATGACCAAAAATTAGAAGATAGCCGACTCGACATCGGCGCATTCAAGGCCACAGACTTTGTTGCCTCGTCCAATATCGCTAGCATAAGAGAGCAACTCGGACTTACAGGGTCTGTTCGCTCATTGCAGCAAAATGTCGCCCATTTATACGATAGTCTCGGGATTGAAGTTCAAGCAGACAATATCGCTCAAAGTGCTCAAAAATCAGGGAGCACCCAAACGCAAAATACCTATTTTGAATACGATGATAGCGGCCGGCTAATCTCCGAACGAACAGAAAACCAGTCAGGCGGCGAAGATTTTGTTGTTTCTTACTCATATGATGAAGATGGTCGTATTAAAGAGAAGACCAATACACGCCAACAACTCCGCGAAACATTTACCTACTCTGACTCGGGGAAAATAACTTCACGAAACGCGTTCCGAAACAATGGCTCAGACTCAAGTGAATCCTACACCTATCAGAATGACGAACTGGTTTCATTTTCATACGACGACGGCAATGATGGAAGTATCGATCAGCTGACGTTGTATGATCGCCCTGTTGCTAATCAAGTTACGACACGTATATACAACAACGGCGATTCTTCAAGTACTCCTAGCACAGTCATCGAAGAAACTTATTTCCCTGACGACTTGCTTGCCGTTTACTCTGATGACAAAAACAATGATGGGACACCCGATTTAATCGTGTCTTACAGCTATGACGCACAGGAAAATAAATCAGTATTCAGCGTTCCGATTAATGACCAAGGAAGCGAAACGAGCTACGACGAATTCGAATACTCTGGCGACTTAGTCATCAAATACATCAAATACCTCAATGGCCAGATTGTTTACCAAGAACGTTATACGTATGACTAGAACAACAATCGCACGAGTGTCGATAAAGATATGAATGGTGATGGTTCGTTTGACCAATTCGCTCAATATCGCTATGACTCCTCGGGCAACAGAATATCCTCGGCTGAAGATTTCAACGGCAACGGCATCGCCGATAAATATTGGTCTAAATCCTTTGAAACGACCAGCCTCTCTAACCCATGGGATACAATATTTGGGCAGTTTTAACGCATCACGAATAGCGCTTTACAAAATTAATGTAGAGCGAAGATGCTTAAACTTCCCTATCCTTTCTATTCTTTGTAGTATTGACGTGTTAGGGCGCGGCTTTCGTCGTATCTAAAGTCCCCTTATGAAACAATTAAGACTGAAGCGAATTTTTCGCACATTTCAAGGAACAATAAATGAGTTCACATAAGAAATTCCTAAAATTAGGCGCTGCAGCATTGCTTGCAGGTGCAGCAAGTGTCGCAAGTGCTGAAACAATCAAAATTGCTTTAGCAGGACCAGTAACAGGACCCGTTGCTCAATACGGCGATATGCAAATGATCGGCTCAAAAATGGCGATCCAAAAGATCAATGAAGCTGGCGGCGTAAATGGCGCTCAACTAGAAGGAATCGTATACGACGACGCATGTGATCCAAAGCAAGCTGTTGCGGTTGCTAACAAAGTAGTTAATGACGGTATCAGCTTCGTAGTTGGTCACTTATGCTCAAGCTCTACTCAACCGGCTTCAGACGTTTATGAAGACGAAGGTATTTTGATGGTAACAGCGGCGTCTACAAGCCCTGACATCACTACACGTGGTTACCAAATGGTTTTCCGTACGATTGGCCTAGATAGCCACCAGGGACCAGTAGCAGGCAACTACATTGCTGACAAAATCAAGCCTGGCAACGTTGCGATCATTCACGACAAGCAACAATATGGCGAAGGCATTGCTACTTCAGTAAAAACAACGCTAGAAGAAAAAGGCGTTAATGTCGTTATGTTTGAAGGTATTACTTCTGGCGACAAAGACTTCTCTTCACTTATTGCAAAACTTCAAAAAGCAAATGTCGACTTCGTCTACTACGGCGGCTACCATCCAGAGCTTGGTCTAATTTTGCGTCAATCAGCTGAAAAAGGCTTCAAAGCACAATTTATGGGTCCAGAAGGTGTTGGTAACAATGATATCAATGCAATTGCAGGTCCTGCGTCTGAAGGTTTGCTCGTAACACTTCCACCAAGCTTCGACAAAAACCCAGCAAACGCAGACTTGGTTAAGTCTTTTGTTGACGTGGGTCAGGACGCAAGCGGTGCGTTCGTATTGACAGCTTACTCAGCGGTTCAAGTACTTGCAGATGCAATGGTCAAAACTGGCGGTACTGACACTGACGCAATGCAGAAAGCAATGCGTGAAATGAATTTCAGCACGCCAACAGGTGATATCCAGTTTGACGAGAAAGGCGATCTTAAGCAGTTCGACTTTGTTGTTTACAACTGGCACCAAGATGGCTCAAAAACTGAAGCCAAGTAAACACAAGTAGTTAGAGTAATTAGAACACCTGCTCTCTGCTGAGAGTGGGTGTTTTTTTTGGTAACAAGGTAGGGATAGATGCTAGAAGCATTCTTATATTTCATACAACAAATACTCAATGGACTGACGATTGGTAGTACCTATGCGTTAATCGCAATCGGTTACACCATGGTTTACGGCATTATTGGCATGATCAACTTCGCGCATGGTGAAGTGTACATGATCGGCACTTATGTCAGCTTTGTCGTGATAGCAGGACTAACGATGTTAGGCATCGAATATGTTCCTATTATTATCCTCGCTGCACTCACAATAGCCATTATTGTATCGAGTTCTTTCGGCTGGGCGATTGAGAGAACAGCATATAGACCTCTGCGCGGAGCGAATCGATTAATTCCTTTAATCTCTGCAATTGGTATGTCTATCTTCCTACAAAACTTTGTAGTGAATGCGCAAGGCGCTCGCGATGTTGCGATTCCTCCTATGATTAGTGGCGGTTGGACTTTCGGTACTGAAAACTTCCAAGCATCTCTGTCTTACATGCAGCTGATTATTTTTATAGCGACATTTATCTGCATGTCGGCACTCACATTATTTATTTCTAAGTCACGAATGGGACGAGCATGTCGCGCTGTTGCTGAAGACATCAAGATGGCAAATCTGCTTGGCATTAATACTAACCGAGTGATCTCTGCAACATTTGTCATTGGCGCTTCTTTAGCGGCTGTCGCGGGCTTATTACTTGGCCTTTATTACGGCGTTGCCAATCCACATATTGGTTTTATTGCCGGACTGAAAGCATTTACCGCAGCGGTACTTGGTGGCATTGGGAGCATTCCTGGCGCTATGCTCGGCGGAATTATTCTAGGTTTAACGGAAAGCTTAACTGCAGCGTATATTAGCTCAGAATGGAAAGACGCCGTGTCATTTAGTCTTCTCGTTCTAATCCTCTTATTTAAGCCGACTGGCTTACTAGGCAAACAAGAGGTTGAGAAAGTCTAATGAAATCGAATTTCAGTCATGCAGTATTTACTGCAATCATCACTTTTATCGTGTCCTTCCCTTTACTGGGCCTCAACTTGGTTACAGGCGGCACTTCAATGTCTATTGAAGGTGCGGGGCCAACGACTTGGATGTATATCGGTGCTGCCGTTGCGATCGTATTTTTCTTCCAATTATTCAGAGACCAGTTCACTGGATTATTTAGCCACATTCCTAAACCAAGTTTTAATACCGGTTATCAATCACTAGAACCGGCGAAGAAAGCAAAATTAGAAAACTGGTTTACTTTCGCAATCATTTTGATCGCGCTAGTTTGGCCGTTTATGGTGAGCCGTGGCTCTATCGACCTCGCAACTCTGGTACTTATCTATGTGATGTTAGGCCTTGGCTTGAACATCGTTGTCGGCCTAGCAGGCTTGTTAGACTTAGGCTACGTAGCATTCTACGCAGTGGGTGCATACAGCTATGCCCTACTATCTCTGTATTACGAAATCTCATTCTGGTTGGCATTGCCGATTGCTGGGATCATGGCCGCTTTGTTTGGCTTCTTACTGGGCTTTCCAGTACTACGCTTGCGCGGAGACTACTTGGCCATTGTAACTCTTGGGTTTGGCGAGATTATCCGTATCTTCCTTCTCAATGCTACATCCCTAACGGGTGGTCCGAATGGTATTGGAGGCATTGATAAACCGACACTCTTCGGTATGGAATTTGGACGCCGCGTAAAAGAAGACGGCAATACACTATTCCATGAAGTCATGGGAATCTCTTACGATTCAACGTACAAAGTTATCTTCCTTTATTTGTTAGCGCTTATCCTTGTCGTCATCACCGTCTTCGTGATCCGTCGACTTGTTCGCATGCCAGTTGGCCGAGCTTGGGAAGCATTGCGCGAAGATGAAATAGCCTGTCGTTCATTAGGTATGAATCGCACCGCGATCAAGCTTTCAGCGTTTACAATCGGTGCTGCGTTTGCAGGATTTGCCGGTTGTTTCTTTGCCGCGCGCCAAGGCTTCATCTCTCCAGAGTCATTCACGTTTATTGAATCAGCCATTATCTTGGCGATTGTTGTTCTCGGCGGAATGGGCTCACAAATGGGCGTTATCCTCGCTGCAATTGCAATGACAGTACTGCCAGAGCTAGCTCGTGAATTCCAAGAATACCGAATGTTGATGTTCGGCCTAATGATGGTTCTTATGATGGTATGGCGACCACAAGGTTTGCTTCCTTCAAAACGTCCACACTTGGAGTTAGCAGATGACAAATAAGACACTACTAAACGTATCTGATCTCAGAATGCAGTTTGGCGGACTCGTTGCCGTCAACGGTGTAAACCTGCGTGTTGAAGAGGGTCAAATCGTATCAATCATTGGTCCTAATGGTGCTGGGAAAACAACCGTTTTTAACTGCTTAAGTGGCTTTTATACGCCTACTTCGGGGGTTGTTGAATTTATGGGAGAAGAAATCCAAAAGCTTCCTGATTTCAAAATCTCTCTAAAAGGCATGGTCCGCACCTTCCAACATGTTCGTTTATTTAACGAAATGACCGTGGTTGAGAATTTGTTAGTTGCCCAGCATCGACACTCAAATACCAACCTACTCTCAGGTTTATTCAATACTCCTGCTTACAAGAAGTCTGAAGAACGTGCGATGCACCGCGCGAGATACTGGCTCGACAAAGTGGGGCTGACCGATGTCGCTAACCGCGAGGCGGGCAACTTGTCTTACGGCCAACAGCGCAGACTAGAAATAGCACGCTGCATGGTAACCGAACCGAAGCTGCTTCTACTTGATGAACCTGCGGCTGGCCTAAACCCGAAAGAAACGAAAGACCTAGATAATCTAATTGTTTCGCTCAAAGAAGATTACCACGTATCGGTATTGCTAATTGAGCACGACATGAATCTCGTAATGGGTATTTCAGACAACATTTACGTTATCAATCAAGGAACTCCTCTTGCCTCTGGTACTCCAGAAGAGATCAAAGGAAATCCAGACGTAATCAAAGCATATTTGGGAGAGGTTTGATGTTAGTACTCGATAATGTCCATACCTACTACGGAAAGATTCAAGCACTTAAAGGCGTTTCGTTGAACGTCGATAAGGGTGAAATCGTCACACTAATTGGTGCTAACGGTGCAGGCAAATCTACCCTACTGATGACAGTGTGTGGAGACCCTCGCGCGAGCCAGGGGCGTATTGAATTTGAAGGCAAAGACATATCCAAGACAGATACTGCTGAAATCATGAGAAGCGGCCTTGCCGTTGTTCCAGAAGGTCGCCGTATCTTTTCTGGGCTGACGGTGGAAGAGAATCTACACATGGGTGGTTTTTTCGAGACAAATGAAAGTATCGAAGAGTCTCTCGAGTATGTGTTTGGGTTATTTCCTCGTCTGAAAGAACGCTTTCAACAACGTGGTGGAACCATGTCTGGCGGCGAGCAGCAGATGTTAGCTATCGGCCGAGCACTAATGAGCAAGCCAAAAATGCTCTTTTTGGACGAACCCTCGCTCGGACTGGCCCCTATCATCATTAACCAAATTTTTGAGATTATTGAACAGTTACGCGAGCAAGGCATGACTATCTTTTTAGTCGAGCAAAACGCGAACCAAGCACTTAAGCTTGCTGACCGTGGCTATGTTCTCGAAAACGGCAGTATTGTATTGCAAGACACTGGTGACAACCTGTTGGTCAATGATGAAGTGAAAAAAGCCTATTTAGGCGGATAAACACTCGAAGTAAAGCAGCTCACTGAGCTGCTTTTTTTTCGTCAGCTCGATACCGTTGCTCAACATAAGACGGATGCCTTACAAAGATCGACAGATCTTTATAGCGATATGCATCTTTAAACATATCAATGAACTCATCTAAGTTGAGTCTTAATGGATTAAGTGTCGTGGGCTGTCGAAACGCAACGCCGTACTTTAGTTTTCCTGCTTCAGTCTCATCCCTAAACGTACCAAACAATCTATCCCAGATAATAAACACTCCGCCAAAATTGGTATCCACCTGCTTTTCGTTACAGCCATGATGAACTCGATGATGTGACGGAGTATTAAGGACCCATTCTAAAGGCCCCAAACGTTTGACCGTTTCAGTATGCAAGAAAAACTGATAAGCGAGGTTTGCTTCGATCGCTAGAATCACCCAATCTTTTTCAAAGCCAATTAGCGCTAAAGGCAGCCACCAAAACACCCAACCAAAGTTAAGATCTAACAAGAAGTTTTGTCGCAAAGCTGTTGAAAAATTTAGATTTTTTGATGTGTGATGGGTCGCATGTACCGACCACATCCAGCGTACTTTGTGCATCAAAAAATGATATGCATAGAAAAAGAAATCGACAGCCAAAAACAAAAAAACAAGACTAAAAGCTGTCACATCTGGAGAATACTGAAACCCGTACTCACGTACATAGTCATAAAAAACTTGGATGAAAAGCGCGATAGCAATACCGTCAACGACTTTATACATAGCACCCGTCGTCATATTACTTAGTGTCTCCTTCCAGTGATATGACTGACGATTTTGTCGCGACAGAACCCACATTTCAATACCAATCACGCTCAAAAATATAGAGCCAAATATCGCAATAAACATCAACGCATGAATTACATCATCCATCTTCGTTCCTTCTTTTTATTTTATATTGTCTCTCACAGTACTAGTTTTCGTAGGCTTCTCGCAAGGTATCGGCGAGAACCTCTAAGCCTCTTTTCACTTTCTCTTTATCCTGAGAATATGTAACTCGAAGACATTCGCGGCTATGTCGCCATTCGTTTTTGTCTTTATCACTTAAACCCGGGAAGAAATGATGGCCAGAAACAACTAAAACACCACGTTGCTTTAAGCGCTCATACAGATTTTGACTATCGACGGGACAACCCTCCATCCAAACCCATAAAAACATGGCTCCTTCGACCTTGTGGAGCGACACAGGTAAATCACGACATAGCGTTTTGAAGTAATCTTCAGCCCAAACAGCTTTCTCAGCATAATAGGGTTTTACGTGATTCTGACTCAGCGACAATATTTCGCCCGATTTCACCAGCTCATGTGCCAGCATCGGGCCAAAGCTCCCAGTTGAAAGGTTCATCACCGCATTCATTCCGGACAAGTTCTCTATGATGTCTTCGCGCGCGACAACGATACCTGTACGAACAGCCGGCAAGCCCAATTTTGAGAGACTTAAACAAACAACCGTATTGTCATTCCAGTGAGGTGTTACCTCTTCAAAAATTAGATCTGGAAACGGCGTACCGTATGCTCCGTCGATAATAAAAGGCACGTCATTTTGTTTTGCAAGCTGATCCAACCTTGCCACTTCTTTATCGGTCAGGACGTTACCGGTTGGATTAGTTGGCCGCGACACACAGATCGCACCAACGCCTTTATCAATTTCTAAGGAATCGAAATCGACTTTATATTTGAATGTCTGTTGATCAATGCGTTCAATATTTGGTTTAAACGCCCGGAATAAATGATCGTTTAAGCCAGCGTCACTGTACCCGATATATTCTGGAGCAAGTGGCAGCAATATTTGCTTATTATCATCCTTGTTAAAACGCCCACCAAACATATTGAACAACATGAAAAATGCGGCCTGACTGCCGTTTGTCAACGCGATGTTTTTGCGACTAACTGGCCACTGATATTCACGACGCAATAAGTCTGCAATGGCACCAATAAAGTCAATTTCACCTTGTGGCGGATCGTAAATTCCGATCAATCGGCGAAAGGCATCAGGACTGTTCGCCAACTCGGCTAAACGATCACGAAACAGTTCTTCGACGACAGGTATATGAGCCGGATTACCACCTCCCATCATGATCATATCAGACCCAGAATTTAAAGCGTTCCCAAGGTCTTCCATTAATCCTGTAATACCCGATTCACCACCTAATTTGTTGCCAAAATTTGAAAATCTAGCCATTACTTATTACTCGCCGTATTCGTCAAAAACATTGTTATCCATGTACTCACTAAACGCTCATCCGTCGTTTTCTGAAGCGAAGCCATAGCCTGCTTGTATAAATCAGGCGGATATAAAGACTCTCTTAACGACATCAGTTGCTGACTATAATCAACCGTAAATTCTGGATGCCCTTGAAACCCTAACACCCTACCCGGAATGCAAAATGCAGCATTTGGGCAAAAATCACTCCCGTAAAGACGCACCGCAGTCGGCGGCAGACACACGACTTGATCTTGATGACTGTACAACAAGGTGATTGACTCAGGCATATTTTGAAAAAAATCTTGCTGCGTTTGACGGCTATGCGTCATCGCACCAATCCCCCAACCTTTGTCTGATTTTATAGCTTCGCCGCCAAGCACATCGGCAAGTAACTGATGACCGAAACACACTCCAACCATTGGAATATGCATATCATAGATCTCAGATACACAGCGGCGTAAAGGTTCTCGCCAAGCAACTAAGTCATACACACCTGTTTTGCTACCCGTCACTAAGTATGCCTGACACTCAGATACATCTTTCGGTAAGTCACCATCGCAAACTTTATAAATACGAATCTGGTTTATATTTTCATTCGGTGCTATTTGCCTGATCAGGTTTTCAAACATCGCGCCATAGCTGTCGAACTCTTCACGTAACTCTGGTGCGATTTCGTCGCAATCTAAGATTCCTAATACCACTTAAACTCTCTCTGCCTTACCAAAATTTACTGATAGAAACCCAAGCTAGGTCTCAATACTAAATTGATGTTACCTACTAACTTCCCTAGTCTAAACTTATCGCATCATTGAAAGAGGAATATAAAATCATGTCCACCACAATTCGCGAAGTCTTACTTCAATCTCGTCTACTCATCGCGGCTATTTTACTAGCACTTATATCCATCACAGCCCAAGCGAGCGACGATAATGTTATTAGCGTTTCTGCTACTGGCAAAGTGAATGTCACGCCAGACATCGCTAAGTTTGTCTTACTCGTTGAAAAAACAGCTCCCATCGCATCAAAAGCAAAACAGCTTACAAATGATTCCGTTAGTCAGCTTCTCAGTAACTTTAAACGATACAACATCGATAAAGACACTATCGATAGCGGCCAAATTAGCGTATCACCTACCTATAACTATGATGACGGCAAACAAAGTTTGACGGGTTATCGAGTGGTCCGCACGGTACTCTTTGAGCTCAATAACTTGAACCAGTTTGAATCCATTCTTAACGACATCACCGAGTCAGGCGTTACACATATACAATCAATTTCATTCGATACAAAAGATCGAAAGTCAGCACATACCTTCGCTTTAAAAGACGCTGCACAAAAAGCACGCGAAGCAGCGCTTACGATAGCGGAATCTTTCCGCGTAAAGCTTGGCAAGCTCGCACATGTTGAACACAACATGGATCAACAAAGAAATGTGCGCCCGATGCGTGCGATGGCATTCAGTGCCGACGCAGCGGAGTCGTCTAATAGCAGCTATGAAATCAAAGACATCGAAATTCGCGCACACATCATCGCTAGTTTTTTGATCAAATAACGGAGTCTTCTGACGTTTGCCCCGTATTCGCGGGGCTCGCAAGAATCAACTTGTAATAAAACAAGAATAAGCCCGATAAAATTAAGGCAGTGCCGCAAATCACATTCACCCCAATCGATTCATTATTAATTTGAGCTCCTAACATCAATGCAAGCGCAGGTGTAAGTAATGTCATCATTGCCACAGAAGACGCACCAGCCTCTTTCAACAAGTAAAAGTAAGCGCAAAAGCCAAGCAATGAACCAAAAATAGCCAAGTAAATGATCGCGTGAACCGAACGACTATTAATATCAAACATCGGTAAATCACCATCCAGAAGTAGCCAAGCGATAAAGAACAGAGGCAAAGACACCAATAAACTTGCAACTGTCGTGGATAAGGGATGGCCTTTAAATCCAATCTTTTGGACCTTCACTCCGCTATAGCTGTAGAGAACCACTCCGCTAAGCAATAAGGCAATCCCCAACAATCCGTTTTGTGATAACGAAATCGTATCAACAGAAACAAGAATTAGACCAAACAAGGCCATTATAAATGCGATGATTTTGTGCTTCTGAAAGTTGTCTTCACCAAGCATAAAAAAGGCAAAAATAGCCGATATCATTGGCGATAAGGCAAACAATACCGATATCAAACCGGACGGAATATACTGAGCAGCGCTATACACACAAAGCATTGCTCCTGCGATACCTAACTGAGCATATGAATAGGTCGCGATAGAATGTTTTGTCCATACAATGCGTACACGTAAAATCGCCAATAGAAGTAGCCCTACGATCACAGCTAATGCCATTCGCAGTCCAAGGGCCGCAACAGGACTGATCGTTTGACTACTCCAATTAATCGCAAGTGGCGTTGTAGACCACACGGCAATAATCGTCAGGTACGCAAAGGGCGCTTGCACGAGATTTCCCTCCTCTCATTCTCGTTAAAAAAACAACCAACACTAAAGGTCGAAAGCGACAACGGAATTCAGAGAGCTAGGGAGAAGAAAGCCACCGCTGAATGCCGTGGCCAAATGATTTCAATTAATCAGCTAACCACACAACGCGAACAGGCGCGCGCCATCGCGACGAGCACGAGAATACGCACGAGTCGTGATTGAGGCCAACGGTGTTTTGCTTTGCTAATTAATTTCATGGCGATAAGAATGGTATGAACAGAAGAGCTTGTCAACGACTTATGCGTAAGTAGCGACAGAATTAACCTGCAGAGGCATCTTGACGCGCTGACTTCGCACCTGAACTAATTGGGCAACAATAGAAATAGCAATTTCACTGGGTGTACGACTTCCTATCTGCACACCAACTGGCGCATGTAATCGCTGACGTAAATCGGATGACAAACCAAGTGCCTGCAGACGATTCTGACGCAGTAAAGCATTGCGCTGGGATCCCATTGCACCGACAAAATGAGCCTGCCCTTGTAGTCCCGCATAGACCGCCAGATCATCTACTCTAGGGTCATGTGCGAGCGCAACAATCGCGCAATTCTCATCCATGTAAGATGCATAAACCAAGTCATCGGGAAGCACATTAGACACGACACTTATATCCTGCGCACTCGTCTGTCGCGCAACATGCTCGTGTCTCGGATCACAGATCTGAACCTCGTATCCAATACTTTCTGCCAGTGGTAACAATGCAAGTGATACATCACTCAATCCGATAAGCAATAAGCGATCTGGACGATCATATCTGAGCTTTACTTTATCGGCTAAACGATTAACGACTGAGTATGATTTTTCATTACCAGAGCGGGTCTCAAAGCCTACCAACGAAGAATCAAAATGCACCGAACGCCAGACCTCACGGCCTTCGTCTATCGCTCTTACCAGTTCTTTAACGTGAGTAATACCACGCGTTTCATGCTTGGATTCAGAGCATGAAAACTCTTCGATCATAAGCTCTATTTCAGCACCGCAAGGTAAAGACACACCACTTAAATCCCTACCAAATCGTGTAAGAATTGGGGCATCATGCGCGTTTGAGAAAGTCGTTCCTGCATAAAGATCTCTCAGAAGTTCCTCTTCTACACAGCCTCCGGAGACAGAGCCGTAGACTTTATTGGCTGACGGATCAAAAACCAAAATACTTCCAGCAGGTCGAGGTGAAGCTCCCCATGTTTCTAGCACGGTGACTAGAAATGCTGGGCGCCCCGCCTCTAAACACTCTTTTAATTTGAGCAAAACCTGATAACGCTGAGTATTCATTTATATCAGCTTATTTTAAATGGAAGTCGAGTATGGCGTGTGCCCGTCGCCTTATAAATCGCTGACCCCATCGCCGCCGCAATTGGAGGAAGTCCAGGTTCGCCCACACCCGTTGGCGATTCAGCGCTGTCGACTATGTGCACATCTATTTCTGGGCACTCATTCATGCGAAGCATTTGGTAATCATGGAAATTGCTTTGCGCAGCTCCACCGTCAACAAATTCAATCTCGCCATGTAAAGCTGCTGTAATGCCAAAAACGATGCAACTTTCCATTTGCATTTTAACGATATCAGGATTAACTACTTGCCCACAATCAACAGCACATACGACCTTATGAACGCGTATCTGTCCTGACTCAACACTAAGCTCAACAAGCTCTGCAACATACGACCCGAATGATTTATGCGCAGCAATGCCCACATATCGGCCTTGAGGTCTCTCGGCACCCCAACCACCTTTTTCAGCAGCTAACTTTAAAACTGATGCCAAGCGTGGCTGATTTTTAAGCAGGTCCAAGCGAAATGCTAATTCATCTTTACCGACTTTTTCTGCACAGGCATCGACAAAGGTTTCTGTCACGAATCCATTATGCGAATGTCCAACAGCACGCCAGTAACCAACAGGGACGCCGATATCTGCCTTGCTATAGCTTATTTCTTGAGCTTTAAACTCATATTCCAAGTCGTCAGCCCCCTCGTAAGCAGATCGATCAGCAGGCGTCATCGGAGTGCCTTGCGTTGCTAAGCCCATTTTACCAAGCATAGGGAACATAAACTTTGGAGATGATGGGAACATGGCTGGTGCAGCATCCCAGATATACCAATCCATGACGCCTGGACCGACAACATGATGCTTCCAAGCCTCGACCTCGCCCGAATCCGAAACAGATGCTTGTAAACGGTGGAATGTCGCGGGGCGATAAAAGTCATTTTTCATATCATCTTCACGTGACCAAACTAACTTCACAGGACGTTTCGCCGCCATCGAAATCTCGGCAGCTTCACCAATAAAGTCTTGATTCAAACGACGACCAAATCCACCACCAATAAATTGATTATGAATGTGTACTTCATCCAAATCTAAGTGTGTCACCTTAGCCACCGAGACCTGGGCAATATCTGGCCC
This sequence comes from Oleiphilus sp. HI0125, assembly GCF_001635355.1. Taxonomy (NCBI): domain Bacteria; kingdom Pseudomonadati; phylum Pseudomonadota; class Gammaproteobacteria; order Oceanospirillales; family Oleiphilaceae; genus Oleiphilus; species Oleiphilus sp. HI0125. The sequence goes on along the minus strand of NZ_LWGF01000414.1, from coordinate 18,840 downwards.
TTGGGTCGAAGCCCAAATATCTGCGCGATCCTCTTGTACATGCGCCAAACAGTTCATCGGTTCCATCGTGGCATGCGCTAAAAAGGGCATTTCGAATTCGAGTTCAATTGCATCATTAGACGAGTTATCGATTGCTTCTTGGGCGTCTCCAACCTCACGTACAACGTCGCCATCATCTTTAGAAGCCGCGTCACGATACAGCTCAAATGCTGCTTTTGTTGAAATCAATTCTTGTGGTAAGTCCCAGTCAAGCGACACTTTCTCTGAAAGTTTTCGGGCCTTCCAGGAACTCGTCGCGACAACCGCCACCCCGGTGTCTATCTGATATGCTCCAATGAAATCCTTATCTGCGTTGAGCTCCGAAGCGTCAAAGCTTTTCAATCGACCACCAATCGCTGGAGATCGAAGGACTACGGCAAACACCATATCATCAACAGATGCATCAATTCCGAAATTCGCAGTACCTTGTACTTTCGCAGCCGCGTCTAAACGAGAAGAATGCTTACCGATGAATCGGAAGTCCTGCTTCGCTTTAAGCGCTGGTTCACTTGGTACACTTTGCTTAGCTGCAATCGCAATAACTTCTGAAATATTTAAGGTTTGCCCGGCATCATTCGTCAGAACACCATCAAACAGAACAACGGAACTGGCATCAACACCAAAGGTATCGGCAGCAGCTTTTTCAAGCATCTCTCGAACCGCAGCTGCCGCGACCCGTATTGGCTTCCATGCAGAGGATAGGCTGTTACTACCACCCGTGATTTGTAGGCCATAATCTGGGTTGCGATATTGTTGCGCAGCACCAGCAAATTTTACTTCGATGGTATCTGGAGATTGATTTAACTCTTCTGCTATCAGAGTGGTTAGACCTGTATACGTGCCTTGGCCCATTTCTACGCGGTCAAGCGTAAACACGACCTTGCCTTCTGGGGAAATGTCTAACCAAGCATTCGGCGACCACTTCCCTGCCTCGTCCATCTTAGAGGCAGTATTGGCGCAACCTGTCATGCTAAATGCAACCGCCAAGCCACCTGTAGTACTGGCAGCACCTACTAATAAATTTCTTCGCGTAATAGCAGGGCCTTTCATGATTTGCTTATCCATTGTTCACCCCACCCTTCTTTGCTTCGTATGCAAGCTCTGTCGCTGCAGTTTTAATCGCCGCTTTGATTCGAGGGTAAGTTCCGCAACGACATACATTACCAGCCATAGCCACATCGATATCATCGTCAGATGGATTTGAATTACCCGCTAATAACGCACTAGCAGACATAATTTGTCCCGGCTGACAGTAACCACACTGAGGGACATTGTGCTTAACCCATGCGCTCTGAACAGGATGCAAACTTTCGCCGTCGGACAGACCTTCAATCGTTGTAATCTGTTGCCCTTCAACAGCAGACACTGGTGTAATACACGAACGAACTGCTTGGCCATTCAAATGCACAGTACAGGCCCCGCACAAGCCCATACCACAACCAAACTTAGTGCCCGTCATTTCAAGCGTGTCACGAATAAACCATAATAAAGGCGTATCTGCGTCTACGTTAACTTCGCGCTCCTCACCATTCAGAAAAAATTTCATATGAATCTCTTTTTTGTTTTCAGTGTGATAATGCCTTATCTAGCGCAAGCCAAACTTCTCTCTTGTACTTTGCTTAGACTTATCCCCTTTCTTTAACATCACGTATACAGCCCCCGTGCCTCCGTGGCGAGGTTGAGCAGAATGAAACGCCATAACTTCGTCGATCTGAGGCAACCATACAGACAAGTGGCTTTTTATCGCAGCGATCTTGTCTGCATTGCGTTCGCCCTTACCGTGGAGTATCAGGACTGTACGAAGTTCGTATTGAAAGCAGTCACGCAAAAACTGGAACACCTCACGACGCGCTTCTTCAACTGTCAGCCTATGTAGGTCGAGCCTCGCCTCAATGTCGTAGCGCCCCATTCTCAGATTTTTATATACGCCGTGCTGCACTCCATCTTTACGATACTCGAGTACATCTGCCGCTTTTAACTCTGGCACTACTGTCGACGCTAAGGGGTCAAGCGCTTGCTTTGCAGAAACCGCCAAGCTTCTACGTACAACTTTACCGGGCGTATCACTTTCAACTTTCTTTAAATGCGCGCGGTTTTGCTTGATGCGCTCAACACCAGACATTTCAGCAGCAAACAAATCCGTATCATCGTCATTCTGCATTATCTTCTCTCTTATACTGCTTCTAACTCGCCCTCTAATTCAGCACTTGCTAAATCGGCAGGACAACGAACACTAAACACATCCGACAATTGCTCCCAAGGAGGATTGACCGTGTTTTCTAACATAAATTCCGTGAACGCAACGACTTTTGAAGGTGGTTCGCGACGGCTCGGGTATACCATATAAAACGTTCTTTCTTGGAAAGGCGTATCTTGCAGCAATAATTTCAATTTACCGGCTCGCACATCATCAGCAATGAGTAGCTGTGGAACAGCACCGATGCCATAGTGCTCAAGAACAAGTCGCTGGATCAACTCAACATCGTTAGCAATCATACGAGATTGAATGTTCGGCGCTTCAATTTGGTTTTTACCCTGCAATACCCATTCAAATTCTGGGTGAGTAATACACGTATGCTCTTTCAGATCTTCAATTGATTTGGGGATGCCATTTTTAGCCAGATATTCAGGTGTTGCACATAATGATAAACGTGCAGTGCCAAGATTTCGTGCGACAAGGCTAGAATCTTCTAAGGGGCCAATTCGAAACGCAATATCAATTTCTTCATCGAGCATATCCAAAGGTTTGTTATCAGAGATAATCTCAAGATTGACCTTTGGATACATCTCAGAAAAGCGCTTCAGAATATCAATAAAGAACGGAACTCCGAAAGCTAAGGGAGTACTGATTCTTAGCAGACCTGTTGGCTCTGACTGCATGTTATTAACAATGCGGTCTGCTTCCTCAGCCTGCTCTAGCATTTTCATGCAGTTTTCGTAGTAGAGTTTTCCTGTCTCAGTTGGTTTTAAATTTCGCGTCGTTCGATTAATAAGTCTCACACCAACACGCTTTTCTAACTGGGAAACTTTTCGACTTACCGTCGATTTTGGCAACCTCAATTTATCCGCTGCTTTCGTGAAACTACCGCACCCCACGACAACAGCGAATATCGCCATTTCATTTAAATCTTGCATAAACCACCTTTGCCCACAGAAATGAAACAAACAAGCTACATTTTCTTTTTTATGCCACAAATGAAACAGTACATTCAATAGATTGTTCTTTTTTATGAGCATAATTTCGGAATAAACTAGCTCGCATCACAATAATCAGGGTAAATCCCAACCTTCACTAAGGACTTCATCATGACTACCGACAAGCTTGCCGCGGGTATTATTAAGTGGCGCTGGGCAATCATCGTCGCAACTTTTGTCATTGTTGGCATCATCGCTTCAGGTCTTACTAACATAAGCTTTAGCTCAAACTATCGCGTTTTTTTCTCTTCGGATAATGAACAGCTGGTAGCCTTCGAGACCATTCAAAATACCTACTCGAAGTCTGATAATGTGCTTTTGGTCGTCGAGCCTGAAGATGGGATCGTCTTCAGCAGAGAAACTCTTTCTGCAATTCAAGAACTGACGGAAAGCAGCTGGCAACTTCCATATTCAACGCGCGTTGATTCCATTACAAACTACCAGCATACCCAAGCCGAAGAAGACGACTTAATCGTTGCAGACTTGGTTGAATTCCCTGAAGACGTTGACCTTGATTATGTCAAAAACGTTGCACTAAACGAGCCATTGTTAGTGCGTCGATTAATCTCTCCAGAAGCGCATGTCACTGCAGTAAATGTGACGATTCAGCTTCCCGAGCTATCCGAATCAGAAACCCGAGAGGTCGTCAGCGCAGCAAGAAATATTGTGGCTGACTTTGAAGAAAAATATCCAAACTTGTCTGTCTATATCACCGGAACAACAATGCTTGGCAACGCCTTTGCTGAGGCCTCTGAAGCTGACATGAAATCACTAATGCCAATCATGTTGTGCGTCATTATCGTGACTTTATGGCTCCTTCTAAGATCATTCACGGGAACCGTCGCGACGATTCTTGTCATCATTCTCTCTGCGTTGACAGCGATGGGGCTATTCGGTCATCTAGGTTGGGTGCTTACCGGCCCAACAACAAGTGCGCCAGTCATCATCACCACGATGGCCGTTGCCGACAGCGTGCATATACTCGTCACATTTCTCTACAACTTACGTCAAGGCATGCCAAAGCATAGTGCGATGCAAGAAAGTATTCGTATCAACTTCCAACCAGTATTTATCACTAGTCTAACGACTGTTCTTGGCTTTATGACGATGAACTTCTCTGAAGTCCCTCCCTTTAGAGACCTAGGAAACACAGTAGCAATGGGCGTGATTGCGGCGCTCTTCTTCTCAGTATTCTTCCTACCTGCATTTATGTCAGTGATGCCAATTTCAACGAAGAAGCAAGCAGCACGTCAAAGCAAGGGTATGGACAAACTTGCCTCTTTCATCATCAACAATCGTAATGGCGTTTTGATCGGCTCTGGCATTGTCACAGTCGTTTTGTTCGCTTTAATTCCGCTAAATCAAATTAACGATGACTTTATCGCCTACTTCAAGGAATCGGTGGAGTTCCGTGCAGACACTGAATTCACATCTGACAATTTAACTGGCATCTACAATATTGCCTTTTCTCTGGAGCAAGGCGAAAGCAACGGTATTAGCCAACCAGAATTCTTGAGACAAGTTGAGTCGTTCTCGCAATGGCTCAAATCAAAGCCAGAAGTCACAAATGTCGAAACCATCACCGAGATATTCAAACGTTTAAACAAAAACATGCATGCCGATAATCAGGACTTCTTCATGCTGCCTGAGGACAAAGAATTAGCTGCACAGTACCTGTTGCTATATGAGATGTCGCTTCCTTATGGCTTAGACCTGAACAACCAGTTGAATATCGATAAGTCCTCTGCACGAATATTAATCTCGTTAGAAAACGTTGATACCAGAACTACATTGCGCCTCGAGCAGGAAATTAGCCAATGGCTCGAAGATAATACAGATATCGAATCTTTTTATGCAGCAAGCACCAATTTGATGTTTTCCCATATCGGAAAGCGCAATGTCGACAGTATGATCATGGGCGTATGCTATGCCTTAATCGTTATCATCATCGTGATGTGTATCGTTTTACGCTCCTTACGATTAGGCGCTGTAAGCATTATCCCTAACCTCGTACCAATCGGCGCAACCTTTGGTATATGGGGACTATTTCAAGGCGATGTAGGCATCTCTATTGGAAGTGGTGTTGGCATGATATTGGGTATCGTGATCGACAATACTGTGCACTTCCTTAGCAAATATCAACGCGCTCGCAGAGAGAAAAACTATACCGCTGAAGAAGCCGTTCGATATGCATTTACCATGGTAGGCACCGCCCTATGGGTAACAACATTCGTACTTGTTGCAGGGTTTATGGTACTTGCTTTATCAGACTTTAATATGAACGCATACATGGGAATCTTCACTGCGATCACGATTACACTCGCTTTGATTTTTGATTTCTTCGCATTACCTGCAATGCTTCTATGGCTTGATAAGGGCGATAAATCCCATACAACATCAATGCAAAACAAAGAAGCCGTCAATGACGCTGTCACAGTAAATCAGCAAGCATCATAAGAAAAAAGGCGCCAATTGGCGCCTTTTAATTTTTTTGGTTTTTATTCCTTCGCTATTCTGGTCTGACACATTCACCACGACTTCGGTCTTGTCGACAACGTATCTTCCACAATAATTTAAGCGCTGTTGGATGATTCACCTTATCGTCTTTCAAGGCCAAGCGAACACGTTTACTGAAGTGGTCAATATCATCTTTCGTAAATTGATCGACCCCAATCCAATATTTCGCCGGTATTTCTTTCTCGGCATCACTAACCAATTTATCGATCGCTTTCAAACGCGTAAAAATATATTTACGCATTTTAAATCCGAAATCGTCAGGAAACGCACTTTTGCGTGACACCGTCTGCAACATGCCGTAATACAATCGGTAATCGATAATGCCACCTCGTTTTCCTAAACCGTGATACAACTCGAAGGTGTTATACGCAAGCGCGGGCATAAGCAGTATGTCTATGTTGCCGTTATTAAACATGGGAGCGAAAGTAGAAAGGGTCGTTGCAACGGGCGTTGCTCCAGCAAGTTTGGCAAACTTCATAGCTTGTGGATCGTTATTCAAAACAGAGATACGACGCCCAGAAAAATCACCTATATTATTGATGGATCGATCATTCACAAAAGCGTACATCGAGCCGACAGGGAATGTTGCGACAACCTCATACTTTCCCTGAGTCATTAACCTTCCAGCTTTGGGTCTGGCTAAGGTTTTTAATACAGTTTCCAAACCTCGCTGCGAGCTAATCGCACCGATGGCATCCATCGTTCCGCCAAACTTTACAAACTGACGCGATAGAATAGCGCTTAGCAAGACGGCGTCACACTTTCCCGCTTTGAAATCATTTGCTGCGATTTTTTCATCTGTATAAGCGATGAACCGTATACTTAAGCCCCAGGATTGCGCTTTAGGAATAAGATCTGAATAAAACGCCATGACAGGCCCACTGCGGCCGACAGGATCCCATACACAAAACACTTTACGCTCAAGTGCATGTGCAGATGATGCAAATACTGAAAGTAACAACGTTATTACGAAACAACGTATCACTGTATCGCGCGAATATAAGCTTGTCCGTGCTTTCATAGAAAATGTAACCGCTATCATTATTGGTTCCACTGCCGAGTTATTTTAATAAACAGTGGTCAACAAATGCATATAAAGCCTGCTAACATTGCTGCGAAGCTTCAAGGGGGCACTACATTAATAGTGCACTCCTCAAGCATCAAATCATTCTGCGCAAACTTTGAACAAGATCATGCAAATTCAAAAAAAAACACCTCTAATCGTGATCCTTGGGCCTACCGCAAATGGAAAAACTCGTTTAGGGATTGAGCTCGCCAAACAATTTAATGGCGAAATTATCTCCGCAGATTCAAGACAAGTCTTTCGTCGTATGGACATCGGAACGGGGAAGGATCTTCAAGAATACGGTGATCTTCCTTACCATCTCATTGATATTGCCGAGCCGGGCCAGGAATATAATCTCTTTCGGTATGCGCAAGACTTCTCTTCCGCTTTTGAAAAAGTCATATCTCGTAATAAATTGCCTTTTCTTGTTGGTGGAACGGGAATGTATTTGGATGCGACACTCCAGCGTTATGCATTAACCTCAGCCCCGATTGATAAAAAGCTGCGTTCAGAATTAGAAGAAAAATCGCACGAACAGCTTATACACCAGCTTCACGAATTATCCCCTAGTCTTCACAACGAGACCGACTCAATTGATAAAGACAGAACCATTCGCGCAATAGAAATCGCTTTAGCAGAGAAATCTGGTAGCCCATGCGTACATTGGCCCGATTTTGAGCCTTGCGTTATAGGCCTGCAGTTTCCAAGAGAAGTGACTCGTGAACGAATCAGTGCGCGCCTATCGGCGCGCCTAGAAGAAGGTATGATCGAAGAAGTAGAAAACCTTATTCAAGATGGTGTCTCACACGAAGCACTTGAGCATTACGGCTTAGAGTATCGGTTTATCTCTCAACATCTACTTGGAGAAATGAACTTGAACGACATGCATCAAAAGCTACGCAGCGCTATTCATCAGTTTGCGAAACAACAGGAAAAGTGGTTTCGCAATATCGAGAAGAAAGGCGTAAAAATCCATTGGCTGGACACACAAAACTCTCTCTTTGATCAAGGCTCAAAGATAGTTAGTTCATTTCTGAAAAACATTTAGAAATACGGCCGTGCTCTATCGCTCGCAAATAGAACTAAGTATCCTGCTCGCTCGCTAATAAAATCAAAGTACGAGTATGATGTATGCCTGCATTAAATAGCCCATTTAGTCCAAACAATAAGCCTGAAATAAAAAATCGTTTGTTCAAGTCTGCCATGAGCGAACAGCTTGGCGACAAGCAACATAATCCTGATAAACGTCTATCTAAGTTATATGAAGCATGGTCATTAGGAGGCACAGGTTTACTTGTCACGGGCAACGTCATGATAGACAGAACCGCTTTAGGTGAGCCTAAGAACGTTGTATTAGATGAACAAAGTGACCTCGCAGCTTTTAGAGCCTGGGCTACAGCCGCAAAAAAGAACGGTACTCAAGTATGGATGCAGTTAAATCATCCAGGTAAACAAATACCTAAATTCCTAAGCAAAGAGCCTGTTGCGCCATCAGCGATTCCTCTAGGAGGCGCACTGCAAGCATCTTTCAATTGCCCCCGCGCTTTGCACGATAATGAGATCAACCACATTATTGATGCGTTTGCGACCAGCGCGCGACTCGCTAAAGAAGCAGGATTTGATGGCATACAGATCCATGGCGCACATGGCTATTTGGTTAGTCAGTTCCTCTCCCCCCACCACAATCAACGGAAGGACAAATGGGGCGGATCATTAAAAAATCGCATGCGCTTTGTTGAAAGCGTTTACTCCGCAATAAGAAAAGCAGTCGGCGATGATTTCCCAGTAGGTATTAAACTCAACTCAGCCGATTATTCAAAAGGCGGGTTCAGTCATGAAGAAGCCATGCAGGTTATTTCTCGACTTGGTGAACTGAACATTGATCTAATTGAAATCTCTGGTGGCACCTACGAAAGTCCTAAAATGATGGGCCACAAAATCGCAGAAAGTACGCAAAAAAGAGAAGCATATTTTCTAGAGTTCGCAGAATCAATCCGCGACAAAGTAAACGTACCACTTGTCGTAACCGGAGGATTCCGTTCAGCAGAAGCAATGCAACATGCTCTCGATCAAAACGCTTGTGACATGATCGGGCTAGCGCGTCCACTTGCGATCGACCCTAAAGTCGGACAAAAACTATTAGATGACGCCTCATATAGAATCGACTGGAAAGAACCTACAACGGGCGTAAAAAGTGTGGATCAAATGGCCATGCTTTCGATCACATGGTACGAATTCCAACTCGCGAGAATGGGTGATGGAAAACTTCCTAAACCGAGTTTGAATGCATGGTCTACCGTAGGCCAAACACTATTTTCGGTGGGTAGACACGCATTTAAGAAAAGACGCGCTTAAGTCAGTCTGCGCCGTTAATCAAAGCTCTTTTTTTAGCGGCGCTTAATTTTTTAATTACATATTCTCGTTTCGATGCCTCGCTTCGATTCAGGCACTGTTCACGGTATACGACAGCCTTCGCAACTTTGCCTCTAAAGAACTTAGCACCCTGCTTTCCACCATTAGATACAGCGCAATGTTCTGAGAAACGGCGATCAATATCTGTTGAGATTCCGGTATAAAGGACACCGCACTCAGTCTCAACCATATAAACATACCAGCGCTGTTCCACGACATTCATCCACATCTAATCAACAAAACATATAAAACACTAGGCAGATTTTACATATAATCCGTCGTACTCAGCCATCGCATATTGCATTACTTATGTTTCGAAACGATAAACTCATCAGACCTAAAAATCTTTCAATCACCATAACATTAGTTTTGTCATTGTTGATGTGGTTTGCATCCAATACATTTCCAATCATCGGTTTAGGTCTAGCTATACTCGCATTAGGCCTACTAGCTTATCAGTGTTTGTTTTACTTACATGTTTGGCCAACATTTAAACAACCAGAAAACCCTCTTCTTTTTTCAATTTATTGGTCTTTGATAGCAGGCCTGATCATCCCATTTTTAATCACTGAATTGATCGAAAATGGAGTCGGTGGGATTCTAAATATTTTTAGTGAATAATGAATCTCTGAACACCTCGGCCACCGTATAGAAATAAAATTATAATCATCGCTCATGATGCTTGTTAGTGCGCGCGAGCATTCTTATAATTCGACTCTTTACAGTTAGAGATAGCCTTATGTCAAACCAAGCCAATACTCAGCAAGATTGCCCAGAAACGATTAAGTTCAATCGTCTGTTTTGGCATAGCCGCCGAGGGATGCTCGAGCTAGATGTGTTGTTGGTTCCCTTTTTGAAGGAAGTCTACAAAGATCTATCTGAAGAAGATAAAGCAAAATACGAAGACCTCTTAACATGCGAAGACACTGAGCTCTTCCAGTGGTTCATGCAAAAGAGCGTACCGGACAATGCAGACCATGCTTACATGGTAAAAATGATATTGGATCGTGTTCAACCAAGTTAATATCACCATTAAACAGTCCTACGCAATGCTGGGTATATTAACCTTACCTAGCATCGTGGCACTAGCTATGTTGATAATCGCAGAAGCCTCATTATTTAGTGCAGGTGCTGCATGCATCGCCATAGGGACTAATGCTTATTTAACTTACTCGGTTTTCAAATCTCACGCACACAACAATGCTCTCATGATTGAGGGGAAAAAACTCCTTTATCGTCGCGATGGACACTACTTACCAATCTCGATTCATAGCTCAGTTTGGCTCACGCACGCCTTTGCGATTCTGGTACTAGCCACTAATAGCGGTGCGAAATACATCATTTGCTTGAGCCCTCTAACGAGCAGTAAAAAAGATCACCATCGCAGACTATACGTTCACGATCGGCATAACAAAGAACTTTCACAAACAACTTCAACGATAGCGACAAAATGATACAGACAGGTGTACAACTCCCCTATTCATTAATCAAAGTAAGCGGCCCAGATGCTGAGAAATTTTTGCAGGGCCAATTTAGTTGCGACGTAACTGAACTAGCACCGCTTCAATGCACCTATGGCACAGCTAACAGCGCCAAAGGGCGCATGTATTGGTTGTTCGTCATCGCCAGAATCGAAGACGGTTTTTTGATAAAAGTACATGAAAGCGTTCGCCAACAAGGCGTCGATACTTTGAGTAAATACAAAGTCTTTTTTAAATGCGAGATCGAAACGCTTGAACATGCAAAAGTGTTTGGCGTTTTCGACGAGTCGAATTTAAAAGATGAACACGTGCTGCAAAACACGAATTTCGGTCTTACTCGCCAAGTCGACGCACAACGACAAGAACTATGGCAACTGAATGAGGCAGACGCGCCAATTACCTTAGACCCTAATTTACTCAACGAGTGGTATAAGCAGGACTGCCTATCTGGAATCCCAGAACTATATCCTGAAACCATCGAGACATTTATTCTTCAAAATCTGAATCTTCAAGACTTAGGTGCGGTGAGTTTCAAAAAAGGATGCTACACCGGGCAAGAAATTATCGCGCGTATGAAATTTCTTGGGAAAGCGAAGAAGCGTATGTATCGCTTTCAATCTGGGCAATCTGCAAGCCTACTTCCCGGAGAAAATATTTTTGATGAAGCTGGTAAAAAACTAGGAGAGATTGTTCGCGTTCATACGAATGAAAACGATACCTTAGGCCTAGCTGTTTGCGATATCGAGCGAGTAAAAGACAGTAACGTCGCTTATCTAAATTCGAATCAATCTGTAAAAGCTGAGTTATTCGAATTACATTACAATCCTAACTAAAAACAGTAATTTACACGCTTTATTGTAATTCTGCTCTACACTTACGTATATCTAAAAGTTATTAGTTTTTGAGGTAAGTGTAAGCATGTCTGAACTCGCAAGTAAGATCGTCGAAGCCATTACCAAAGCTATCGATGATGATCGCCTAATTTTACCGTCACTACCCGAGGTTGCGCTTAACGTGCGTGAAGTGACAGAACAAGAAGACTCTGGTATCGGCGATCTGATTGACGTTGTTGAAAAAGACGCAGCACTCTCTGCTCGAATCATTAAGGTGAGCAACAGCCCACTATTTCGCGGCAATAACGAAATCTCTAACCTGAACATGGCTGTTAGTCGACTAGGAATGTCGTACACAAGTAGCTTGGCAATGGGTTTGGCTATGCAGCAGATGTTCCAAGCCACCTCAGATATGATCGATAAACGTATGCGCGAGATCTGGGAAAAAAGTACCGAAGTTGCAGGCATGTGTACCGTACTCGCTCGCCAGCACAAACATCTTCAACCTGGCCAAGCAACTCTAGCTGGATTGATTCATTCGATTGGCGCTCTGCCTGTTTTAAAGTTTGTCGAAGACAACGATATTCAGATCAATAGCGTTATTTTAGATAACCTATTAGATGAGCTTCAGCCCCTCGTCGGTGACAAAATCCTTACTAAATGGTCGTTCCCGGCAGAGCTTGCGATCGTTCCGAAAGAGTGCACAAACTTCACGCGTACCGTTGCGCAAGTTGATTATGCAGATCTTGTTATGGTGTCTTTACTTCAAAGCTATAACGGCACAGATCATCACTACACTGAGATGGACTATCACCAAGTATCGGCCTTTGAGCGCGTTGGGATTAATCCTGACCCTGAACATGAAGATGAAGATTTAAATGCAGAAATGGAAGCAGCAATGGCTCTTCTAAGTATGTAGCTTTCGCTTTCACAGCAACCGGAGTCTGCCCTTCTAATTTATAGAAAGAACGGCAGATTCCAATCAATTTGATAAACCCCATTTTCCTCTAAATACCGATTAGCCTTTGAAAAAGGCTGACTCCCAAAAAAACCTCGATGCGCAGATAATGGTGAAGGATGCACTGACGTTAATACGCAGTGTTTCGACGTATCAATGAACTGCCCTTTTTTCTGAGCGTAGCTACCCCATAATATAAACACGAGGTTCTCTCGTTCATCATTTAGTTTGCGGATAATCGCATCTGTAAACTGCTCCCACCCCTTTCCTTGATGCGCATTTGCGTTCGCCTGCTCTACCGTCAAAACAGCATTCAATAATAAAACACCCTGCTCTGCCCATTCTTGTAGATAACCATGCATCGGAATCGGACATCCAATGTCGGTTTCAAGCTCTTTATAAATGTTCATCAGAGAAGGTGGAATTTTTACACCAGGCTGAACAGAAAAGCTCAGACCATGTGCCTGATTTGGCCCATGATAAGGGTCTTGCCCTAAAATGATAACGCGAACATCTTCAAAATCAGTTGCATTTAAGGCACTAAAAAGAAGATCTGATGCGGGATAAATAGTTTTTCCAGCGGCGAGCTCTGAATCAAGAAAAGAATCTAGCTCACGCATATAGGGGAGCGTAAATTGCTCCCCTATTATCGTCTTCCAAGACGCTGATAAATCTTCTTCCTTGATCATCATTGCAATGAGTTACGCACCTTGCGGCTTCATGTGCGGGAATAATATAACATCACGAATACTTGGCGAATCAGTAAACAGCATCACTAAGCGGTCAATACCAATACCCTCACCAGCGGTTGGCGGCAAACCATACTCAAGTGCCGTAATGTAATCAGCATCAAAGTGCATCGCTTCATCATCACCCGCATCTTTCTCTTCAACTTGCTTTAAGAAACGTTGCTTTTGATCTTCCGCGTCGTTTAACTCTGAGAAGCCATTCGCTAATTCACGGCCACCAACGAAGAATTCGAATCGATCAGTGACGAATGGGTTATCGTCATTACGGCGTGCCAAAGGCGAAACTTCCCAAGGGTACGCGGTGATAAATGTTGGCTGATCAAGTTTCTCTTCAGCAGTCTCTTCAAAGATCTCGCACAAGTATTTTCCTGCGCCCCACGTCGCTTGCTGAGGTGAATCAGGCACACCAACTTGCTTCGCATAGGCCTTCATTTGATCAATATTCGACTCAGGGTTATTGATCACCGCAGCGTCAAAATCAGGGTTGTACTTCAACACAGCCTCAGCCATGGTCATGCGTGTAAACGGCTGATTGAAATCATATAAAGTCTCTTCAACCACATTGCCATCTGCATCTTTCTTCGTGCTCTTGATATCGGTAGTACCTAATACCTGTAAAGCAACAGTGCGCAGCATATCTTCGGTAATATCCATCAAATCGTGGTAATCAGCATACGCCTGATAGAATTCGATCATTGTGAACTCAGGATTATGTCGCGTTGACAGCCCCTCATTACGGAAATTACGGTTAATTTCAAACACACGATCAAAACCGCCAACAACTAAACGCTTCAAATATAGCTCTGGCGCGATACGCAAAAACATGTCGATATCTAAAGCATTGTGGTGCGTTTCAAATGGCTTAGCCGTCGCACCACCTGGAATCACCTGAAGCATTGGTGTTTCAACTTCCATGAAGTCTTTTTCAGCTAAGTAATTGCGAATAGCACTCACGATCTTCGAACGAATCATGAAGGTGTTGCGCGTATCTTCGTTAGCAATCAAATCAACATAACGCTGACGATACTTTGTTTCTTGATCCGCTAAGCCATGATATTTATCAGGCAGAGGACGCAAAGATTTCGTCAAAATACGGAAGTTAGCGACATCAGTAACTTCAACATATAAGTCACCCTTACCTGATTTACTCAGCGTGCCGGTTGCTCCAACAATATCGCCAAGATCTAGGTTGGCCCAATCTTTCGATTCTTTCTGGATAGGCTTGCCCACATAACTCTGGATTGAGCCAGATACGTCTTGAATGCCTACAAACGGGCCACCACGACGCATAACGCGCCCGGCAACAGCAACAGGGATAGCTAACTCAACAAGCTCTTCTTTACTCTTATCACCATACTGCGCTTGCAAATCACCCGCTAAGTTCTCACGACGGTGGTCATTGGGGTGACCGTTCGATTTACTACCTTCACGCAACTGCTCAAGTTTCGCTTTTCGCTCTGCGATCAACTTGTTTTCATCTTCAATAGATAGGCTTTGCTCTGACTTTACATCGTTCGACATGTTTGGTTCCGAATAAAATTACAATCCTAGCTTGAGGCTAGCTTCAATAAACTGATCTAAATCGCCATCTAACACTGCATTGCAGTTGCTAGTTTCGACATTGCTACGTAAATCTTTAATACGAGAAGAATCTAGTACATAAGAACGGATTTGGCTTCCCCAGCCGATATCCGATTTGCTCTCTTCTAAGGCTTGTGCTGCTTCACTACGCTTCATCATCTCAAGTTCATAGAGTTTGGCACGCAACTGTTGCATGGCCTTGTCTTTGTTCTGATGCTGTGAACGCTGATTTTGACACTGAACAACAATACCCGAAGGTTCGTGCGTGATACGAATCGCTGAATCCGTCGTGTTGACGTGCTGACCACCCGCACCACTTGATCGATATGTATCGATACGCAAATCTGCTGGGTTAATTTCAATGTCGACATTGTCATCAATCTCTGGGGAGACGAACACAGAAGCAAATGAAGTATGGCGACGATTTCCCGAATCAAAAGGTGATTTACGAACTAGGCGATGCACACCTGTTTCTGTTCTGAGCCAGCCGAAAGCATATTCACCTGTGAATTGAATGGTCGCACTTTTAATACCTGCGACCTCTCCATCAGACACTTCAACTAACTCAGTTTTAAACCCTTTTTGCTCACCCCAACGCAAATACATGCGCATAATCATCGATGCCCAATCTTGTGCTTCAGTACCGCCCGAACCAGATTGAATATCTAAGTACGCGTTATTGGGATCCATTTCGCCAGAGAACATACGACGGAACTCAAGAGTAGCTAGCTTTTCTTCTAAGCTTTCGATTTCACTTTGAACGTCGTTCACAGCGTCCTCGTCTTGCTCTTCAACCGCCATATCTAATAGGTCTTGGCAGTCATTCAATCCGCTTTCTAAATCTTCGATGGTAGTGACAACAGCTTCGAGACTTGAACGCTCTTTACCAAGCGCTTGCGCATTTTCGGGATTGTCCCAGACAGCAGGATCTTCTAGCTCGCGCGTAACTTCAACTAAGCGCTCATTTTTGGTATCGAAGTCAAAGATACCCCCTAAGCGTTACAACACGCTCGAGCATTTCTTTAATCTTCTGAACAATAGGATTTACTTCAAGCATTCACAGTCCTTGAGGGCAATCGTAAAAAGGCGCGTATTCTACACTTTTGCTACGATTACCGCCAATACATAGCGGCCTGTGATTGTGAATTTAATACTGCTCTAACCAGACTTTCATATCGCCAGCCAAAGACTGCCAATTCTGCTCGAATAGAATTTCGTGCAAGGCGTTTTCAACGGTATGAAATTGCTTGCCCGAGCATTGAAGACCTTCGTGCAACTGTTTACCGACCCATGGAGCCACCAACTCATCTTTCTCGCCATGCCAGATAGCAACAGGCACTCGAATACTAGCCGCTTCTTTTTTAAGGCGTTCGATCTGCTGTAGATAATCACTAAACCATCGCGCCGATACGAGACCGTGATTTAACGGGTCATTCATATAAGCTCGTACAACGTCTGGATTTCCACAGACAATATTAGGGTCAACCTTATTTTTAAGCGCCAAGCTTGGGTACCAAGCACTCATAATCTTACCGATGAGCTTTTTAAGAACAGGAACTTTGTAGGATACATCTGCTGCTGGACCACTCAGGGCAGCGGCATTAAAGCGGTTTGGATATTCAAGTAAGTGAAGCGCAGCAATCATACCCCCCATTGAGTGTCCGAGAATGTATTGATATTCGTGCGAAATGGTTTGACGCAAGGTTTCGAGATCTCGCGTGTAATCTGTCCATGCATCAACATGACCGCGCTTGCCTTCAGACTTACCATGCCCCCGATGATCTAGAGCATGCACTTCAAATCCTTGCTGAGTAAACCATGTCGCTAATTCATGATAACGCGCTGCATGCTCACTCCAACCGTGAGAGATAACTAAAGCAGCGTGAGCAGGCTGTTCAGGCATCCATCGATAAACATTTAGCTGAAGGCCGTCTTGAGCGGCAATTTGATCTTCAAGGTAAACCATGGTCATCTACTCTCAGTGATAAATCCCTTATCGTTTCTTATTATTGTTTCCTTAATCGCCGCGTTTAAATCGTAGCTGCGCTTCAAGCAATACGCAAAGCGGCATAAATCCTACTCTCAGGCATTCCATTTGCCAATACCGTTTAATAAGCTTGGCCACTTAAGACAGAATGCCGTCCACAATAGAAATTTATACATGAACCATGTAAAGAGTAAGTGAAAGGCTAATACCAATAAACGCTAAATATCCAAATGCAGCGCGCCCTTCATAAAGAGTGTCGTCTTCCCTCGAATCAAAACTCGGCTTTCGCGCAATTCACATTCAAGCTCACCTTGCCGCTCCGATAGCTGTTTAGCCTGAAGCGTTTTTTTGTTCAAACGCTCTGACCAATAAGGCGTTAGCACACAATGAATTGATCCTGTGACTGGATCTTCATCTATTCCCATTGCTGGCGCAAAATATCTAGAAACAAAATCAACATTAGATATATCGCTACGTGCAGTTACGATGACGCCAACCTCTGCCGCGTCTTTCAATGCTCGAATATCGGGATCTATCGATTGTACCGCTGCCTCACTTTCCAACACGACAAGATAATTAGAGTCACCTTCTGTTCGATACGCTTCAATAACATTACCCCCCAAAGCCCTGCGCACTGACTCAGGCAAATCTATGGAGTCATAGGAAATCAAAGGAAAATCTAACTCGAGATCCGATGCTCGTTTGTTAACGACTAGCCAACCACTCGCTGAATTAAAGCGGATACTATTTCGTTCAGGCTTTAGGAACTTAAAGACAACGAAGGCGCTTGCGAGCGTGGCGTGCCCGCACAGGGGGACTTCTGCAGTCGGAGTAAACCATCGCAAGTGATACCCACCATCAATGGGGTAAAAAAATGCTGTTTCAGCAAGATTGTTCTCGGCGGCAATAGACTGCATGAGCACTTCATCGATAGGCGCATCTAAAGGAATGACTGCAGCAGGATTTCCTTTAAAAATCGTATCAGTAAATGCATCTACTTGATAAATATCAATGTTCATCAAAATACCTCTCCTTGCTTGGCCGAATAAAACATTATCCTAGCAATGAATAGGCGTAGAGTATCAATACACCTTTAAGGCAGTATAAGCAGTACAGATTTAGGGATGTTTTTCAGGTTTTGTGCGGCAATCCACGACACCGCTTCCTACGCTCAGTACACTTCACCTGATCAAAATAAAAAGTGCCATCAATATGATTTTTAAGAAAGCAGTCCTTACTCTCATTTTCATAAGTATCTCGCTCACCAGTACTGCCCTTACGGCTAATCAAACGGTAGGCGGAAAAGCCACAAACTTAGTCCCTATTCTCGCCTGTGTTTGGGATCCTATCGGCAAAGCGGGCCCTGTCGGCCAGATCATGGCCGAAGCTAAGATTCATGCCGCGAACTGGGGCGTTGACCTCAGTTATGTGGTCTATGAGGACGAGCGCATTGCGATTGAAGAATTCAAATTAGGGCGCTGTGACGCAGTAAATATGCTGGGCTTTCGTGCTCGGGAGTTTAACTCCTTAACAGGAAGTCTCGGTGCGATTGGAGCAATCCCAAGTTACGAAGCTATGGGCATTGTCCTTAAATCTCTTTCTTCAAAGAAAGCTTCCAAACTTATGCGTAATGGTGAGTATGAGATTTTTGCGATCGGTCCTGCTGGCGCAATTTTCATGTTTACACGCGACAGAACAATTCTCCTTCCTGGTGACTTCGCTGGTAAAAGAATGGCAGTACTAGATGACATACCTGAGTCTGCTTATTTATCAAAGAAACACGGCATCACGCCAGTTAGCTCAACCATTTTCAATTCGATCTTAAAGTTCAATAACGGAAGTGTCGACCTTACCGCTGCTCCCGCAATCGTATACGAGCCATTTGAAATGCATAAAGGCTTGGAACCAAATGGCGGTATATACGAAGAGCCATTTTTGTTCATCACCATGCAAGTCGTTGCGCGATGGGAAAAGTTTCCTGAAGGATTTGCGCAAAAAGCACGTGATCAAGCCATGCGAGAA
>NZ_LWGF01000413.1:0-515 GCF_001635355.1 Oleiphilus sp. HI0125 | reverse complement strand
ACGCTCCTGGTTTATTCATATTAAAAACACGTACAGGCATTTCATGGTCGCGACACAAGCAAATGGCAGTCAAATCCATCACACCAAGCTTACGGTCGAGAACCTCATCGTAAGTAAGGCGATCAAACTTCTTCGCTTTTTTGACTTTCATAGGATCGGCATCATACACGCCGTCAACTTTTGTGGCCTTTAAAACAACATCAGACTCTACCTCTATTCCGCGCAAGCAAGCCGCAGAATCTGTCGTAAAAAATGGATTACCTGTACCTGCACTAAAAATAACAACATCGCCGTCTTTCAACCAACGCATCGCGGTCCTACGATCATAGTGCTCGACAACACCACTCATTGGTATTGCAGACATAACACGCGTGGAAATATTAGACCGCTCTAAAGCATCGCGCATTGCAAGTGCGTTCATTACAGTTGCAAGCATTCCCATATGATCACCCGTTACACGATCCATGCCCGCAGCGCTTAACGCAGCACCTCGGAACAAGTTACCGCCGCCGATT
>NZ_LWGF01000412.1:0-510 GCF_001635355.1 Oleiphilus sp. HI0125 | reverse complement strand
TCTGACTTTCCTTTCTAGGAATATATACTAAGGTGTGACACCAACCACGCCGCTCATCATGATGGTGATTCTTGGGTCGTTAGCTCAGTTGGTAGAGCAGTTGGCTTTTAACCAATTGGTCGCAGGTTCGAATCCTGCACGACCCACCACTTTCTTTCTCAGTACAAACTCCTATTTACCACTTGGTCACGCGACAACTAACTTTGTTCGTCCAGGATGAGAACCGTTAAGGTCCGAGCCGAGCAGCTTTGCTGCGAGACAACGTTGGCGCGCGCTCGTCACGACAACGACCCGAAGGGCGAGCGAAGCGAGTAATCCGCACGACATACCACTCTCTCTATCAGTAAAAAACAATCTTATTCTAAGCTCAGTCACGTAAGCGTTACTTATTTCCTTGCGAGATAAGAGCCGTTAATTTTTATGCTGCAGCAGTACAGTGTTCTTTTTACGAATAGCGCAGTAGTCCTAGCGCAGTGACTTTACTATAATATGCGCCGATTATTTCCACCG
>NZ_LWGF01000411.1:0-402 GCF_001635355.1 Oleiphilus sp. HI0125 | reverse complement strand
ACCGATGGTAAGTTAAAAGATACCAAAGCGGTTATTCCAGAGAGTACCTACGCGACTATTTACCAAGAAATTATCAACTTCTGTAAGCATCACGATAACTTTGATCCAGTGACTATGGGCACGGTTCCAAACGTTGGTTTGATGGCTCAAAAAGCAGAAGAATATGGTTCGCACGATAAGACATTTGAGCTTGAAGCAGATGGAACTATTCGTGTTATTGATGATGCGGGCAATGTCTTGCTTTCTCACGATGTTGAGAAGGGTGATATTTGGCGTATGTGCCAGACAAAAGATCTTCCAATCCAAGATTGGGTGAAATTAGCCGTTACTCGTGCACGTGCTAGCGGTATGCCTGCAGTATTCTGGTTAGACCCAGAGCGTCCACATGATGCATCGATGATC
>NZ_LWGF01000410.1:0-585 GCF_001635355.1 Oleiphilus sp. HI0125 | reverse complement strand
ACTTCTAGTACTACTTTATCTGTTTCAATATCGACGATTAACTCGTCTCGAGAAACTTGTTCTCCAGGCTGCTTGTGCCACGTAGCGATGGTGCCATCTGCTACAGATTCTGGGAAGGTTGGCGCTTTGATTTCTATAGACATTTCCAATCCTTAAAATTTATTCGTTATCGAAAGCTTGTTTAACAAGGGCTGCCTGTTCCTCGACATGAACAGAGGTATAACCTGCTGCTGGTGAGGCTGAACCTTCACGCCCGGCATAACGCAAATAGACTTTTTCAGTGACTTCTTTTAGAGCTCCGCGCATTCGATGCTGAGTTGGATACCAAGCACCTTGGTTTTGTGGTTCTTCCTGGCACCAAACGACATCTTTTAGCTTCGGATATTCGTTGAATACGGAAACTAAGTCGTCGTGAGGGAATGGATAGAGCTGCTCAATACGAACAATCGCTGTATCTGTGATCTCATTATTACGACGATAATCAAGTAAGTCGTAATAAACTTTACCGCTACACAAAATAACCGACGTCACTTTCCTAGGGTTAAGGTCTTCAACTTCTCCGATGACCGTCTGGAATGTTCCATT
>NZ_LWGF01000409.1:0-947 GCF_001635355.1 Oleiphilus sp. HI0125 | reverse complement strand
GGAGGAGTAATGGTTAAGCCTATCAAATCAGACCCCGAGACCTCCCAAATGCCTTCACCACGATCAATGCCTTTATTCAATTGCGCACCCGCAGGAACGCCGGCCAACTCGATATGGGTTATTTTCTCTGAACCATCTTCGTCAATCACATCAGTGCTAACTAGCAGCGCTATAGCCGAATCCTCATCGCCCTCAACGTCTTCAACAGTCAATGTTGGTGTATCAGCTACTGGATCTATATAGACAGTGTGGAGCAACGTTTGCTGTACTTCACTTGTTAGTCCCGTGTTCGGATCAGTATCAGTCAACGTAAACTCGATGCTCAACACAAAATCATCACTACTGTGCTCAGGCGGAATGATCTCTAGACCTTGCCATTCAGCAGCGGTCAATATCCATGTACCGTAACCGTCATCATAACCTGCAGAGAGCTGCGCGCCTGAGGGCAAATCGCTGATTGCCACTGAACTAATAGCCTCCGATCCGTCAAGATCATCCAGCTGAACAGACATCTGTAGAGGGATAGCATAGTCTTCAAATAACCTTGTAATGTCTCCCTCAATACTCAAGCTATCCACGACCGCGTTAACCTCAACATCCATCGTCGACAAGGTCTCAGACGTACTCACCTCTCCTGTCTCAGGATCGACATCTGCCACGCTCGCCAACACCGATAAGCTGAAGTCTTCGCTATCATGCAGCGGTGGCGTAATCGTTAGACCGACCAACTGATCGACACTTAAGGTCCAGCTATTGTCACCGTTATCAACGCCAGCTGATAACGTCGCACCCACTGGCACATCGCTGATTACTATCGATTGCACTGACTCAGAACCATCAAGATCCACCAAGCTAGCCATAATATCGAGTGTAATAGCCGTATCTTCATCACCTGTCGCAGGGGTCATCACCAAGGTTGGCGCATCCGCAACAGCATCAACCTGCAC
>NZ_LWGF01000408.1:0-289 GCF_001635355.1 Oleiphilus sp. HI0125 | reverse complement strand
GTTGGTATTTGTACTCATCTAGGTTGTTCTCCCCAGTTTGTTCCTGAAGTTGAGCCTCAAGAGTTTGATGAAAACTGGATGGGCGGATTCTTCTGTCCGTGTCACGGCTCACGTTTTGATTTAGCAGGTCGCGTATTTAAAGGTGTTCCTGCGCCAACTAACTTAGTTGTACCACCATATAAGTATCTTGATGATGCCACAATTATGGTTGGTGTTGATGAGGAGGCTGCGTAATGCAAAAGCTAATTTCATGGATTGACGAGCGTTTACCGGTCGTCAATGCTTTTGA
>NZ_LWGF01000407.1:0-374 GCF_001635355.1 Oleiphilus sp. HI0125 | reverse complement strand
TAAAAGCGAAGGGTATCAAAGCCGCTTTGCTGTCTGGAGAGGTTCCTCAGCATAAGCGTATTAAAACACTCGAGCAGTTTAAAAACGGAAGTATTGAGATTTTAGTTGCTACGGATGTAGCAGGACGCGGTATTCATGTTGACGGCGTGAGTCATGTATTTAACTATAATCTTCCGGATGATCCTGAAGATTATGTGCATCGTATCGGCCGAACTGGACGCGCGAACGAAACAGGAGTTTCTATCTCTTTTGCCTGCGAAGATGATGCATTTTTGTTGCCTGAGTTAGAACAATATATTGGCATGAAGTTAAACTGCGAATATCCTGCACATCTACTCGATAAAAATAATAGTTAATACATTGCTGGTTGATCT
>NZ_LWGF01000406.1:0-206 GCF_001635355.1 Oleiphilus sp. HI0125 | reverse complement strand
CGGTTGACCGAAATAAATGCCGCCCGTTAACTCACGCACGATCAAGATATCAAGACCCGAAACAACTTCTGGCTTCAGGGTTGATGCACTTGCAAGCTGCGGATATAAAATCGCCGGACGTAAATTACCGAACAACTCAAGATTTGAACGAAGACCAAGCAAACCTTTCTCTGGACGAATAGACATATCAAGCTCATCCCACTTAG
>NZ_LWGF01000405.1:0-212 GCF_001635355.1 Oleiphilus sp. HI0125 | reverse complement strand
ACTAGCTTATCTGCATTCGAGACCACTCCAGAGCACATCATTCAAGCAGACGCTGTCATTCTTTTCACACCAGAAAATCTCAGCTACATGTCTGGAGCGATGAAAGACATGTTCGATCGTTGCTACTACCCCGTACTTGAGAAAAAACAAGGTTTGCCGGTCGCGGCGATTGTTCGCGCAGGACACGATGGCACTGGCACGGTCAAGGCCTT
>NZ_LWGF01000404.1:0-5723 GCF_001635355.1 Oleiphilus sp. HI0125 | reverse complement strand
GTTGATAGGCAGGGTGTGTAAGCGTTGTGAGGCGTTGAGCTAACCTGTACTAATTGCCCGTGAGGCTTGACTATATAACGCCAAAGCGTCTTCGAAAGAAGGCTGGGTGTATAGGCAACCAATCGAACAATCGACGAATAATGAAGATATGAATCATAAGCGACTACTATTGCTTCCAAATGTTAAAGACAACAGCAGAATTAAGTGTTGGTGTAACGACAGTAAGTTACTTCAACCAGAGTTTTGCCTGACGACCATAGAGAACTGGAACCACCTGATCCCATCCCGAACTCAGAAGTGAAACGGTTCATCGCCGATGGTAGTGTGGGAGGTCCCATGTGAGAGTAGGTCATCGTCAGGCTTCTAATATGAGAGAGGGCTATCTGGTTGGATAGCCCTTTTTTTATGTATGGAATTTATAGACAGAGCATTTACATGGGTACCATGTGGAGTAAGGCAAAGACTGCTGTAGGCAATTCTAAGTATACCCCGTAAGCATACAACGAGCTAAGCCTGTGAGCAAAGGTCCGTCGCGACCGGCTTTAATCTTCTAATGCAAAACTGCTGTGGAATCTCGTCCTTTTTATAAATCGCAAGATCATCCTCTCAAACCGCACCTGTTACTTTAATTATTAATCCCTGTTCAAGCTAAGAACGTTTTGGGCAAGTTTGGTTTTAACCGTGAAAGCACTAACACAGTTTTGGGTATGCTTTTTAATGTGTGTGGTAAGAGCTTGTGGTCTATCCATCAATTCTGTATGCGATAACAGTATTTGTGATGTGCTTATTATCGGTCCACGACTGAGTGCTGATCACAAATTAGACAAAATGCATTATGTTTACTTAAATGGCCACACTACTTAAAGCGAGGTGAGTTTATGGGCTCTCAAAAAATTGTGGGTATCGTTTTGATTGTGGTTGGTGTTGCAGTTGTTCTATGGGGGTATAACGTTAGTTCTTCTCTATCTGGCCAAGTGGGGCAGGCGTTGACGGGTTCGTCATCTACAAAGGCAATTGTCGCTTTTGTTGTTGGTCTTGTTTGTATTGTTCTTGGCATTAAAAAAGTAAAGTAACTATTTTTTCGCTCTTTTGGGGATCCTTACGATCTGAGTGTTTGAGATATAACACTGAAGTGTCCGATTGTTTTTATCGATTAAGAGCCATAAATAGCCAAGTCCGAATATAGATGTCGATATAAATGCTCCGATAAATCTGCGGAGTGCTTGTACCCATGTGATGCGTTTTGCATCGTGAGTCTGGACACGAAGATGCCAAACTTGCATACCAAGTGTTTGTCCGGTTTTGGTCCAGAAATATCCGTAGAATAAAAACAATGTGGCGAACAATATTACTGTTAGAATTGGGTCGCCAATTGTACTGCCGCTTTCATTCATTGCCTTGTACGTTTCAGCTCCAATGACTTTTTTGGAAATCATCATGTAGACACCAGTGGTGACCATTAAAAGAGCAATATTTAGGAGAAAATCATAAAACATCGCAGCTAGCCGTCGAGGTAAGCCCGCAGTGTTCATTTCTTCTACGTTTTCGTAAAACTCGCGCATATTTTTTCCAAATCATTAATCGTTGCGAATACTAGCGCATATAAGATCCCAAGTTTAGAAAATATTACAAACTAAAGATTGGAAAGTGCTTGAGTTCGCCCCTAAATGCGTTCCGGTCAATGTAAATTATGTTACAGTACGCTGCTTTGCTGCTGATGCAGCTCATTGAATTCTATAACTAAAACTTCCTGGTGAGTCCTTAAAGATGAAGACGGCAGAAATCCGCGAGAAATTTCTAGATTACTTTGCTCGAAACGAGCATCAGCGAGTGGCAAGTAGTTCACTCGTTCCGGCCGATGACCCGACCTTGCTATTCACTAATGCGGGTATGAATCAATTTAAGGATACGTTTCTAGGTACTGAAAAACGTGCCTATAGCCGAGCGACCACATCTCAAAAATGCGTTCGCGCAGGTGGTAAACATAACGATCTTGAAAACGTTGGTTATACGGCTCGCCATCATACGTTTTTTGAAATGTTGGGGAACTTTAGTTTTGGTGATTACTTTAAAACAGAGGCGATTGAGTTTGCTTGGACATTTCTGACCAAGGAACTTGGGATTCCAGAAGAAAAGCTTTGGGTGACGGTCTATAAGGACGATAAAGAGGCTGAAGAAATTTGGTTTAATCATATTGGTATCAATCAAGATCGCTTTTCTCGTTTAGGAGAAAAAGACAACTTCTGGTCGATGGGTGATACCGGGCCATGCGGACCTTGTACCGAGATTTTTTACGATCATGGTGAAGCTGTTGCAGGTGATCCTCCTGGTGGACCAAATGATGACGGTGATCGTTACATTGAGGTTTGGAATCTGGTATTTATGCAGTTTAACCGCACTGCCGACGGGAAAATGAATCCATTACCAAAACCTTCAGTTGATACAGGGATGGGGTTGGAGCGTATCGCTGCCGTTATGCAAAGTGTGCATAGCAACTACGAGATCGATCTATTCCAAGATTTGTTATCTGATGCGTCTAATCTTTTGAATGGTGTGTCCACTGAAGAAAAATCTTTGCGTGTTATTGCTGATCATATTCGCTCAGCCGCGTTTTTGATTGCGGACGGTGTGATGCCGTCTAATGAAAGTCGTGGATATACATTGCGTCGTATTATTCGCCGCGCTATTCGCCACGGTAATAAACTTGGCGCGGAAGGGGTATTTTTCTACAAGTTAGTTTCTAGTCTTGTTCATATAATGGGAGACGCCTACCCAGAGTTGAGGACGGGGCAGGTTCAAATCGAGAAAATTTTGCTTCAAGAAGAGCAGCAGTTCGCTAAGACACTGGATAAAGGTATGCGGCTTTTAGAAGCTGATATTGATCAGCTTGAAGGCAAGGTTATTTCCGGAAAAACAGTATTTACGCTTTATGATACTTACGGTTTTCCCGTTGACTTAACTAACGATATTGCGAGAGAGCGCGGATTGACGCTTGATTACCATGGATTTGATGTGGCCATGGAAGCGCAACGCGAAAGAGCTCGATCCGCTAGCAAGTTCGACGTTGATTATAATGATACCTTCTCTATCGAAGGCGAAACGAGTTTTGTTGGCTATGAGTCCCTAGAAGGCCAAAGTAATATCGTCGCCACGCTTATTGATGGTCAGGAAGCTTCTTTAGCGCAAGGACAAGCTGGGGCTATCGTACTTGATGTAACGCCTTTTTATGCTGAGTCTGGTGGTCAGGCCGGAGATACGGGTGTAATTCGCTCAGGTGATTCGGTTTTCGAAGTAAAAGATACTCAAAAGCAAGGCAATCAATTTGTTCATCTTGGTGTTGTAGCTAACGGCAATTTTGCTAAAGACGATTCTGTAGAGTGTGAAGTTGCCCAGTCAGAGCGAGAAGCAACTGCTTTGAACCATTCTGCAACACACCTTTTGCATGCTGCTTTGCGCAAGGTTTTAGGTGAACACGTGGTCCAGAAAGGGTCATTGGTAAATAGTGAGCGTTTGCGTTTCGACTTTGCGCATTATGAAGGGGTGACTAAAGAGCAAGTTAGCGAATTGGAATCGATTGTTAATTCCGAGATTCGCGCTAATACAGCCGTAACAACTACGTTGACCAATATGGATTCGGCTCGCGAGATGGGTGCAATGGCATTGTTTGGTGAAAAGTACGGTGATGAAGTGCGCGTACTTTCTATGGGACGCAATTCTTTTTCTGTTGAACTTTGTGGCGGTACACACGTGCAACGAACAGGAGATATCGGTCAACTTGTAATCGTTTCTGAAGGTGGCATTTCTTCTGGTGTACGTCGAATCGAAGCGCTCACAGGTGATGCGGCCGAACGTTATGTTCGTGAAAACTTAGAGCAACTTTCTGAGTTAGCGGCGGCTTTGAAATGTAATAAAGATGTCGTCCTAGACAAAGCGTTGGGTCAGTTTGAAAAGCTTAAATCTGCAGAAAAAGAGCTTGAAAAATTAAAGGCGAAACTAGCTGCTGATGCGGGTAGTGAGTTGGCTGGTAATGCAAAAGATGTGTCGGGTATTAAAGTTTTGGCGCAAAACGCTGAGGGCATGGATCGTAAAGCGTTAATGGATGCCGTTGATAAATTGAAGAATGAGCTTGGTGAAGCGGTCGTGTTATTAGCTGCTAAGGAAGGCGATAAGATTGTTTTGATTGCGGGTGTAACTAAGTCGATTTCAAAGAAATTTTCAGCTGGCGAATTGATGAAAGAAGTTTCCCAGATCGTTGATGGTAAAGGTGGCGGTCGTCCTGATATGGCGCAAGGTGGTGGCACCAATTTGGCTAGGCTAGATGAAGCTTTAGCTAGGGTTCAAGTTTGGGTTGAAAGTAAGTTATAATCCCGCGCTTTTTGCATATACGTAGTGCGTTGGTAGTGGTACAGGAATAAAGAAATGGCGTTGTTGGTTCAGAAGTTTGGCGGCACATCTGTTGGTACGGTTGAGCGTATCGAAGCTGTTGCGGATAAAATTAAAGGCTTTCGCGATAAGGGAGATGACATCGTCGTAGTTGTTTCTGCAATGAGTGGAGAAACAAATCGATTGATCGGTCTTGCCAACGACATTACCGACGAGCCTACGCCTAGAGAAATGGATGTGTTGGTGTCAACGGGTGAGCAGGTAACGATTGCCTTGTTGAGTATGGCACTGAACAAAAGGGGCTGTCCTGCTAGATCATATACAGGCGGGCAGGTTCGAATTACAACCGACGATACGCATACGAAGGCGCGTATTCTGGATATCGACGAAGATAAGATGCGCTCTGATATTGAGCAAGGGCGCGTTATCGTTGTAGCTGGATTCCAAGGGGTTGATGAAAAGGGCAATATCACGACGCTTGGTCGTGGTGGCTCAGATACAACTGCTGTTGCTTTGGCGGCTGCTCTCAAAGCTGATGAATGTCAAATCTATACGGATGTCGACGGTGTATACACAACAGACCCTCGTGTAGTTGAGTCAGCGCAACGTCTGGAGCAGATTACTTTTGAAGAGATGATCGAGATGGCTAGTCTCGGTTCTAAAGTTTTGCAGATTCGTTCTGTCGAGTTTGCGGGTAAATATAGTGTGCCTTTGCGCGTTCTATCCAGTTTTAAGGAAGGGCCGGGTACCTTAATTTCTATAGATAATGAGGGTGGTATGGAGCAGCCGTTAGTTTCTGGTATTGCTTTTAATCGTGATGAAGCGAAATTAACGCTTGTTGGTGTTCCTGATATTCCGGGTATCGCTAGCAAGATTTTAAAGCCTGTCAGTGATCAGAATATTGAACTCGACATGATTGTTCAAAACGTTGGTGTCGATAACTGCACGGACTTTACTTTTACGGTCCACCGTAATGACTACAAAAAAGCATTGGCAATTTTAGAGCAGGTTTGTGCTGATCTAGGTGCTAAGCAGGTCGTTGGCGATGACACAATCGCGAAAGTCTCTATCGTTGGTGTTGGTATGCGATCGCATGCAGGTGTTGCTACCACCATGTTCGACGCGCTCTCTCAGGAAGGCATTAATATTCAGATGATCTCTACGTCTGAAATTAAAATCTCAGTCGTGATTGATGAGAAGTACATGGAATTAGCTGTGCGCACATTGCATACAGCGTTTGATTTGGATAAGAGTGAGTAATTACAGTTCTCGCTTATAATCCGCTTAATACAAGCTTGCCGGTAATGATTAGATGTCCATAAAGAAAAGTTCTAAGATGT
>NZ_LWGF01000403.1:0-495 GCF_001635355.1 Oleiphilus sp. HI0125 | reverse complement strand
GGTTCGCGTTGCTGTGTTCACGCAAGGCGAGAATGCAGAAAAAGCAAAAGCTGCAGGCGCTGATGTGGTCGGTATGGATGATCTTGCTGAGCAAGTGAAAGCTGGCAACTTGGACTTCGACGTAGTTGTTGCATCTCCAGATGCGATGCGTGTTGTAGGTCAGTTGGGTCAGGTTCTTGGTCCTCGTGGCCTTATGCCAAACCCAAAAGTTGGCACAGTTACTCCTGATGTAGAGACTGCTGTTAAAAATGCAAAAGCTGGTCAGGTTCGTTACCGTACTGACAAGAACGGCATCATCCACGCTATCGTGGGTAATGTTGAGTTCTCTGCTGATGCAATCAAGCAAAATCTTGAAGCGCTATTGGCCGACCTTAAGAAGGCTAAGCCTGCAGCAGCTAAAGGTGTTTATTTGAAGAAAGTTACTCTTTCTTCAACAATGGGCCCAGGTCTATTGATCGATCAAGCTTCTGTATCTATCTAAGATTTGGAGGCGCG
>NZ_LWGF01000402.1:0-681 GCF_001635355.1 Oleiphilus sp. HI0125 | reverse complement strand
TAAGTGCTGCGATCGCGCATAAGCTAAGCAGCAATGGTCTGAATCGATTGTTGTCATCGATGTATGGCCTCGCTTTTACCCCAAGTACGAAACCTAATAGGCATACCGGCAAAAAACTAAGACTTTCTATTAGTAGCTGCTGATTTAATACGCCGATATAGGCGTAGGAAATCATGCTGATTGTGCAGCTATAACCAAAATATATCGACAGGTTTGCGCGTATGTTTTGAGGCTTTCCGTGCTGCATGACTAAGGCCATAGGCGGTCCACCAATGGACGTCGTCGTTCCCATTATTCCACTGATAAATGCTGCAAGCCCCATTCGTCTTGGGGTGTAATCAAACTGCTTGCCATAGTAAGAAATGATTACCGCCGCAAAAACGCATCCGGCGACAAACAGTTGAAGGGCAAAAATATCGAGTTGAAGTAGTAACCATGCACCTAATATCGTACCGGGGATTCTTGTAACAAAAGGCAGCGCTAAGGCGCGATATTCGATGTATTCGCGCTGATTCCAGGTGTTGAGAACGCTCAAGAATAGCGCGCATAAGGTGAGTGCGACGGGAACCCATAAAGGGTTAAGGATGACAATAATAGGTGCGGCAATCACAGCCATTCCAAAGCCCAATGCAGTCTGAATCCAGCATCCGACAAATAAGCTCAGTGCAGCAAGCAGACAAA
>NZ_LWGF01000401.1:0-478 GCF_001635355.1 Oleiphilus sp. HI0125 | reverse complement strand
TGGCAATATTCTCAATGGTCGTACCAGAACCCACTGATGCTAGAGAAAGGCCATTGAGCTCCTTGTCTTTTTCAACTTCAAAACCTGAGTATTTGATAACGACATACTTCAACACGCCGCTATTGTCGCTAGGATTCGCAACGCCATTGATTGGGCCATATTTTTGAGTCCCTGCTTCGTATGTACGCTCACCTTTGTTATTTTCAGATGAGCCAAGAATGGTTAAACCACCCCATTGGCCTTGATCGTTCTGGCTCGCAGTGCCTGCAACATCCTGCGCTGAAGTAAAGATGATAGGGTTATCTGCAGTTCCTTCTGCGTTAATCGTCGCACCACGATTAATCGCTAAATAAGATGCTCCCGTTGCACCATACAAAGTAGTGCCAGCAGGAATAGTGAGCGTCGTGCCGTCTAGGAAGTTTACTTCGCCATCAATTCGGTATGTTTGACCCGCAATTAATGTTACGTCTTCTGAGAA